>JAEDEK010000166.1 GCA_016293365.1 Bulleidia sp.
TCAAAAAAACCGCTAATATTAGCGGTTTTAAGCACTTTCGGTACTATTCGAACTCAATTGTTCCCGGAGGTTTGGAAGTCAGGTCGTAAACTACTCTGTTAACACCCTTTACTTCGTTAATGATACGATTCATACATGTCTGAAGCACAGACCATGGAATTTCAGCAGCTTCAGCTGTCATGAAATCAGATGTAATAACACCTCTTAACGCCACAGCATAATCATATGTTCTATGGTCACCCATAACACCTACAGACCTCATGTTTGTAAGTGCCGCAAAGAACTGACCCTTACCTGTATCGATACCTGCCTTTTCAAGCTCCTGACGGTAGATATAGTCTGCTTCCTGTACAATACGAACCTTTTCTTCCGTTACTTCACCGACAATACGGATACCAAGACCAGGTCCTGGGAATGGCTGGCGGAATACCAGCTTAGCAGGAATACCAAGTTCAAGACCAGCCTGTCTGACTTCATCCTTAAACAGGGATCTGAGTGGTTCAACGATATCCTTGAAATCTACATGATCCGGAAGACCACCAACGTTGTGATGAGATTTGATAACAGCTCCCTTACCGATACCAGATTCTACAACATCAGGATAGATTGTTCCCTGCGCAAGAAAATCAACCATACCGATCTTCTTTGCTTCCTTTTCGAATACATTGATGAATTCTGCACCAATGATCTTTCTCTTCTGTTCAGGATCAGATACACCTTTCAGCTTTTCATAGAAATATTCCTGTGCATTGACTCTGATGAAATTCAGTTCATATGGTCCTTCTGGGCCAAATACTGCTTCTACTTCATCACCTTCATCTTTTCTGAGAAGACCATGATCCACAAATACACATGTCAGCTGTTTACCGATTGCCTTGGAAAGCAGAACCGCACAGACAGAGGAATCAACGCCACCGGAAAGAGCACATAATACGCGGCCATTACCGATCTTCTCTCTCAGTTCCTGAATAGATGTTTCCACAAAAGAATCCATCTTCCATGTACCTTCACACTTACAGATATCATAGATGAAGTTTCTGAACAGCTTCTGTCCTTCTTCAGTGTGTTCTACTTCCGGATGGAACTGCACAGCATACAGATTTCTTTCTCTGTTTTCCATACCTGCTACAGGACATACCGGTGTATGTGCTGTAACCTCAAATCCTTCAGGTGGTACTGCAATATAGTCTGTATGAGACATCCATGTAATGGACTTATCCTTCCAGTCTTTTAATAACATTGTGGACTGGTTATCCATTGTTACTTCTGTACTTCCGTATTCACTGACTGGAGCTGTCTTTACCTGACCACCAAGCTGATAAGCCATCAGCTGCGCACCATAGCAGATACCAAGCACCGGTACACCCAGTGTATACAGAGCAGGATCATAAGATGGTGAATCTTCCAGATAAACACTGTCAGGGCCACCTGTCAGAATGATACCTTTGATATCCTTATCTTTGAGTTTTTCGATCGGTGTTGTATTCGGGAGAATCTCTGCGTACACATTGTTTTCACGAACACGTCTTGCAATCAGCTGCTTATACTGACCACCAAAATCAAGAACGATAATTTTTTCAGCCATTTCCTCTACCTCTTTATTAAAAGCGGATCAGAATTTCTGTCCGCCAATATCATACTAGAAAACCTGTTATTACGCGACCTTATTTTACAAGAGATGCGCGAATAAATTCTCTGAATAATGGATGCGCCCTGTTTGGACGACTCTTGAATTCAGGATGGTACTGTACACCGATATGGAAACGATTGGCACTGACTTCTACAGCTTCTACAAGTCTATGATCTGGAGAAGTACCGACAATATCCATACCATGAGAAATAAACTCTTCACGGAAGTCGTTATTGAACTCATATCTATGACGATGTCTTTCCTGAATTTCAGAAGTTCCATAACACTTTTCCAGCATGGAACCAGTCTTGATCACACATGGATATGCACCAAGTCTCATTGTTCCGCCCTTTTCGATTTCATCTGACTGACCTTTCATAAAATCAATGACCTTGTGTGCAGATGATGGATCAAACTCATTGGAGTTGGCATCCCCATAACCAAGAACATTCCTTGCAAATTCAATGGTAGCAATCTGCATGCCAAGACATAGGCCAAGATATGGAATATTGTTTTCTCTTGCATACCTTGCCGCATTGATCATACCTTCAATACCACGATCTCCAAATCCACCAGGAACAATGATGCCATCAATATCACGGAATACAGCTGGTGCACTTGCTTCTGTAACATCCTCAGATTCAATCCACTTGATGTGTACTTCTGCACCACATTCATATCCACCATGTTTTAAGGATTCAATCACAGACAGATAGGCATCATGCAGTCTGACATACTTACCGACAAGAGCGATATTGACATGTCTGTCCTTGCGGTGAATTTTATCCAGCATGCCATTCCATTCACTCAGATCAATGGTACCTGGATCCAGGTGAAGTTCACGGCAGACAATGGAAGAAAGGTTCTGCTCTTCCAGCATGACAGGTGCCTCATACAGGTCATTGACTGTAATGTTTTCAATAACGCAGTCTTCCTTGACATTACAGAACAGAGAAATCTTCTTTTTGACATCTTCCGGTAATCTGCCATCTGCACGAGGAATGATGATATTCGGTCTGACACCAAGGTTCTGCAGTTCCTTGACTGAATGTTGTGTCGGCTTGGATTTATATTCATTGGAACCGGAAATATATGGAACAAGGGTAACATGGATAAAGCAAACATCCTCTGGCTTTTCAATGGAGATCTGACGGATTGCTTCAATAAACGGCTGTGATTCAATATCGCCTACTGTACCACCGATTTCCGTAATGACGATATCCGCATTTGCACGCTCACCGACCGAATAAATGAAACGTTTGATCTCATTTGTAACATGAGGAATGATCTGTACGGTATCCCCAAGATATTCTCCTCTTCTTTCCTTTAACAATACATTCCAGTAAGCCTTGCCTGACGTCAGATTGGAATACTTGTTCAGATCCTCATCAATGAATCTTTCATAGTGCCCAAGATCCAGATCTGTCTCAGCGCCATCTTCTGTGACAAAGACTTCCCCATGCTGATAAGGGGACATGGTACCTGGATCAACATTGATATACGGATCCAGTTTCTGTGAAATAACCTTGAATCCTCTCTGCTTGAGCAATCTTCCCAAAGAGGCTGCTGTGATGCCTTTGCCAAGACCCGATACGACACCACCCGTTACAAAAATGTGTTTCATATACTTTCTTCTCCTTCCTCATTAAAACAACAAAAAGAGGGCATTAAATCCAGCGGAATTACATCCGTTTTTTTTAACGCCCTCTTGGACAGAAAGATTATATGACTATGTTTTCATTCATGCAATCATTTTTT
>JAEDEK010000167.1 GCA_016293365.1 Bulleidia sp.
TGATCGATTCCAACAGCCACCCCTTATCTCTGGAAGGCTCTTCTCTTCATGCTTCTTCTGATCGTCTGTCTTTCCCATTCACGTGAAAAGATCAGATCATCTGATGAAATCTGCCGTAGACGTAACAGCCATAAACCTGTGGATGATCCGCAATCCTTATTTGAGGAATCCTTTGTTTCAACAGATCCATATATACAGTGTTATGGATCATACCACCTGTCACAACAATGGTTTCAGGTAGTGTTCCAAATGAGGAAAGCATTTCTGCAATCTGATCTGCCTGCTCATTCAGAATTTCCCTTATCACAGGCAGATGTGCATATGTGGAAGAAAGAACGGATGCAGAAGCAATTCCGGTCCGATCCGTTTTTCCTTCATCCATAACCCGGCCGATCAGCTGAGATGGATCATCCAGGTGATAGTGGTGCATGACTGCATCGTACAGCTCATCTTTACCTGTCCGATGATCAGCCTGCTTTACAAAGTGTTTCAATATGGCAAGCCCGATGACATATCCACTGCCTTCATCGCCGAGCACATATCCCCAGCCGCCTCTTCTTTCAAGGGTCTCTCCTTTTCTGTACAGAGCAATACTGCCTGTACCAAGAATCAGTGTAATGCCGTCCTTTTCCTGAAGTGTACTGTAAACGGCCGTATCAATATCACCCAGAATGACAACATTGCGATCTTGCAGAGCTTCATGAACCAAAGAAGAAATATGTTCCTTCATCTGCGCACTTTTCCCATAACCTGCATAACCGATGACAACAGGTGACCGATCATCCAGCATGCACTGTTCCAGAATGGAAACGATCTGCTCATCTGTGGCACACATCGGATGTGCACTCTGCAGAGTGATATCCTTTACAGATCTTCCCTGTTCATCAAACAGAACTGCTTTTGTTTTTGTTCCGCCTACATCAATTCCAATCAGCATATCTTTCCTTCAGTAAAACAGAACTTCTGCCATGGCCGGATGTAATCCAGAAGGAATACTTCCTCTTCTCTGATATGACCGATGACATTGGTCATGCCTGTATTCTCCATATCCGCCTTGGCGATCTGAACTTCACCGGCATAGTGTCCATGCAGGGAGCTTTCAACACATACATCACCTCTATGGATGATATCAGGTGTATTGAATACTTCAAAGTTGCATCCCTTGAACTTGACACGAGTCTGGGTGGAACGGATCATATTGGCATTGATATCGCCTCTGTTCATCTGCAGTTCACCAAAAACAACCTTTTCATACAGCTCAGGCAGACCTTCAACCGTATTTACTTCCAAATTCAGCATGGAAAGATTTACTTTTGATAGTGCATCCATTTCTTTTTTGGATGGATAGCAGTTGGAGATCAGAATATCATCGATTGTACCCATTGTGACCATATGTTTGACCTGTACATCAACTGGAAGTCCTCTGTGCATTTCAAGAGTTACAAGTCCTTCCTTAGCCTGCCATGGTCCAAATGCTTCCGGATCATTACATCCGACAAAGGCTGCCGTGTGAAGTCCATACTTTGCAAAGTTACGGGTGCACTGTGTAAAGTGTTCCAGTGTCAGACCGGAATATCTGTGTGGATAGAAATTATGACATCCGATCAGATGATAGCGGTCCGGCTGATAATCCATGATTGTATCAATTGTATGTGTGTTGTTGGACATGTTGATTTCAATCATCAGTCCCTGCGGATTGTAGGTCATCATGGCTTCTTCACTTCCTGTAAAACCTACATCCAGGCGGATTCCATCCGCATTGATTTCCTTGAAGAAGGAAAGATCACTGTAGCTGATACCAAGCTTGTCAAATACATTCGGTGCCACATCCAGAATGACTTCAAAGCCAAGAGAATGTGCGTAATCATTCATTGCCTTGAATTCTTCCTTAATTTCTTCCGCCGGCTTATCTACCGATAACAGACAGGAGAAAATACGCTTTGCACCGAAGTCTGCAGCATTTTTCAGATATGCTCTGATGTTTTCTGCACTGTCCTTTTCAGGATAAATGGAAATACCTAAACGTCTCATGTTATGCGTTACCTCGTTTCATTACCTTCATTGTAGAAAGACCGGATCTTTTAATCAAGATCCGATTCTTCATAAAGATCAGTGATTGCCTTCTTCTTCCTTAATAAGCTGTCCATCCCACATTCTAAAGAATGGGTAGTAGATCACAACTGACAGAACAATCAGAACAACATTCAGAGCGAATGCTCTCCAGTCACCACCACAGGCAAGGTATGCACCGATCGGACCTGGGAAAGTCCAAGGCGCATTGACGGAAACTCTGGAAACAAGACCGATTGCTGTGGCAACATAAGCAACAATGGCATTGACAATTGGAGCGATGCAGAATGGAATCATCAGAGTAGGGTTCAGAACAATTGGAGCACCGAAGATGATCGGTTCATTTATATTGAAGCAGGCAGGAAGGAATGCTGTCTTACCAAGATCTTTTGCATAATGAGACTTGGCAAAGAATGCCATCAGAATTGCAAGACCGATTGTAGCACCAGCACCACCGATCCAGATAAACCACTGATAGAAAGGCTCCGGTGCGATGTTAGGCATTGCTTCACCTGCAGCAAGAGCTGCTGTATTCTGTTCGAGAAGGATCAGCCAGATCGGACGTGCAAGAGAACCGACGATGGAAGCACCATGGATACCGAACACCCAGAAGAAGCATGTCAGAAAGACAATCAGAAGAACTGATCCAAGGCCATCAGATGCAGAGACAAGTGGAGCAACAAGTGTACCTACCAGTCCATGCCAGTCAAAGCCGAACCAGTATGTGATGGAACCAAACAGCAGAATCACTGCAGCTGTCGGGAACAGGTTTTCAAAGGAACGTGCTACTGCAGGTGGTACTGCATCAGGCATCTTGATCTTCCATCCCCTGGAGTCAAACAGATGGTAGATTTCCACAGCGATGAATGCTGCAATGATACCTACGAATAAGCCTGCAGAACCAAGCTTTGCCATCGGAATTGTCCATCCGGCAATACCAGCTTCTGCATCTGCCGGTACATTGACAGGCATGATTGTCAGCATATAGGCGATTTCCGCAAGTATACCACCGGACAGGCCATCCAGCTTATAGGATTGAGCCAGAGAACTGCCGATACCGAAGATTGCATACAGGGTCATGATGTACATTGTCATACGATATGGCAGTACGATCTTGCCTGCATTTGCGGACAGGAACTGTGTAATACCCCAATCCTGTGGTAGAGGCGGGTTAGCCACGATCAGGAAGAACGATCCTACGATGATCAGTGGGAGGAATTGGCACTGATGTTTACCGGTGTACTGATTGCGTATGTATTATTTTACAGTTTCTTTGCTCATATTGCTTACGG
>JAEDEK010000168.1 GCA_016293365.1 Bulleidia sp.
CAGGGGCATTGTCCTGACTGTTACCTCTGGCTGATACAGACTGTATCAAATGATCATTCTCAAGAAGCTGTTTGAAGGTTGTGGAAAGATATTGTGTGCCTTGATCTGAATGAACAAGAGCCCTTGTATCACCTATAAATGAGTTTCCATGTTCTGCCATCATATGATGATAAGCTTCTTTGATCAATCCTGTATCCATTGTTCTTCCACATGCATGGCCTAGGATTTCCTTTGTGCATGCATCCTTGAATACGCACATGTAGATTGTAAGCCTGAGTTTCCTCAGGATAATGTAGGTAACATCTGTACAGATGATCTTTCTTGGTCCGACGTTGAAGTTCTGATTTACAGGGTTTTCAGGTGCAGTACATGGATGATCATGTTTGGCCTGTCCCTTATAAGCATCTTTCTGCCTCATGGTAGCTGTAATGTTCATCTTCTTCATCAGCTGGCTGATTTTCTTACGGCTGACATGCGTTTCAAAATTTCTCCAAAGAAACAAACGGAAAGTACGTGCTCCAGGTATAACACCATGAAAGGATTTCAGAACAGCTCTCATGTTCGCCATGATCTTTTCATCGTTTCTTTTTCTGCGTTCTGCACGTTCTTCACGTTTCTTCTTACAGGCAAGGTATCCATACCACATAGAACGTGACATTCCACACATCCTCAGGCAACCTTCTGTATTCATCTGACCTTCATGCCTGTCCATAAACGCAAATGTGGTTTCTTTCCGGTGTTCCTTCAGCTGTTTTTCGGATTCTTTGATCCGAAGAGTTTCTCCTGTAACTGTTGCGCACGTTTTTTTTTAAGAACATCAACCTCTACTTCCAGATACATGCATCTTGCCTGAAGATAGGCAAGCATTTCCGCATCACTCAGTCCCTTCATTTGTGACATAGGGATTGTACCGTTATAGTCTGTAGGCTTTGGTCTGTTCAGTTTATTCTGAAGCCCGAGCTGTCTGGCACGTTTGCCTGCACTGTTGGCTCTGTCTTCTCCAAGAGCTTCCACATTAAATTCCAGGCTTCTGTAAGCCTCCACACTGCTCATCAGACCATCTCTGGTCCTGTTGAACATTTCCTTGTAGAAATCCTCTGTATATACAAGTCTTCCTTTTCTGTAGGATTCCACATATGGATTCATTAAAGCTTCCTGAAATTCTTCTTCGATATTTTCAAATCTGATATTCCGGTCTGCAATTTTATTCTGTGCTGCTTCAATTTCTTCTTCTGTATACTTCTTTACTGTCATGATCACACATCTTCCTGATAACGAAACAATCTTAGCAGACACCAAGCGTATTTGCACGGTTCTTGGCCTTAATGGCAGCAGCTTCCTTCATTGCCTTGTATTCCTTTTCCTTCTGTTCCATAAGTGCACTGTATTCTTCATCGGAAAGGGATCTGATCCATGCATCATACTGCACAGGTGTCATACGTTTCAGATTCCACTGATGGCGTTCGTTATTGTAGTAGTACAGATAATTACTGACACACTCGCAAAGCTGTTCCAGGGTGGAGCAGTCTGCATAGTTTACTTCATCCTTGAAGTGCCCGAAGAAGGATTCCTGAGGTGCATTGTCCCAGCAGTTACCACGCTTGGACATGGACTGTATCATTCCAAGATCTGCGATTCTTTTCTGGAAGGTGTCATTCAAATACAGAACACCCTGATCTGAGTGAAAGATCATACCTTCATGAACACCATCTGCTTCCATATGATCCACACTTGTCAGAACAAGGTTCAGATCGTTGGTATCCATGATGGTAAAGTCAATGATCCTTCCTGTAACAGGATCTTTTACAGCTGATCCATAGGCACGTTTATTATTACTGTAATCGATATATGTGACATCGGTAAGACGTACTTCATCCGGTCTGAACAGACGGAATCTTCTGCACAGGATATCCGGCTTTGTATTCTTTTTCATGAGTTCTCTGATTGTTTTTGTGGAATGATTTGGTTTTCTGATATCACAGTGCAAGCCATACTTTTTCATGAGTCTTCTGATCTTGTTTAAACCGAACTGTACTCCGGTAATATCATGCATTGACATGTAGATCTGCCTTGAGCCCTTACGTATGTTTTTATACTCCATGACCTGACGGACGATCTGTACATCCAGATCATCACGTATATCCCTTTCAAGGAAAGTATGTCCATAATCAGCGTTGTTGAGAATGCCATAGTAAGTAGAACGGGAGATACCAGCTGTTTTAAGGATGTATGTGACTGTATATTCTCTATAGGGATCAGTTGGAAGCTCCTTAACTGTACGGCACAGATCCTTTCTTTCAACAGGATTGAGGGAAGGAAATGATTCACCAATAGAATGCAGTGTATCATCAAGCATCTGCTTCAGTTTCATCATACGTGTATACTGAATCCTTAATGTCTGATCACTGCAGTCCGTCTGCACATCATCACTCTTCTGCCAATGTCTAAGTTTATACAGAATACTATTACGAGTACTGATACTGAAATCTTCAGGAGAGAATTCATACAGAGAAAGAATGTCATCGATGTGCATGTCAGTAAGTGTACAGGCTTCATTGTAGAAACAGGGCAACAGTAAACACTGATGTGTTGTAATTCTTCTGATGTAAGGGTGGTGTTTATACTTCCTGATGATTTCACTGGAATAGGAATCATATTCTCTTGAAATACGTTTTTGACCGTTAAACTTTCTTTCAAGAGTGTAAATTCTCTGGTACCCGACCATCTGAGGATCAATACCTGCATTTCGTATTCCTTCTTCAATGGACTGTTTTGGATAGGCATGATAAAGATGTTCAATAAAAGATTCAGAAAAAGTGATGCCTATGCGTGCATTAACAAACAGTCCAGTAGCCAGAAGAGTATCGTTGTCATCTTTGTTTGTGTTCCTGACAGTGATTCCACCATGATTGGTTGGAGGTCTCAACTTCATATTGTTTGCGATATCATGTTCAAAATGTTGATTAAAAACAGTATGGTCGTAACCCTGTGAGGTGAGAAAGGAACGTACTGTGGCAGTGCATATATTGTCTTTAATAGCTTCATACATCTTCTGTCTGAATTCCAGAGTGAAACGTAATCTTTTCTCGCTTACATCCTTAACATTAGGGTCATTACGAAACATCTCTATTTCTTCTGGTGTATAACATTTCTTCTTTTTCATCAGCAGTTACAAGGACATAAAAAAGTGGCCCCAATAGAGGGCTTAGAACTGTCATAGTTCTGTCCATCTCCTGGGTACCACTTTATGTAAAGATCACATCCGTCTTTTTTTATGCTTTTTTGAAAATATGAGAGTGCTGTTGCTGGATGAAATAGAATTTTTGTGTATTATCCGGCGAAAGACAGAATATAGTACTT
>JAEDEK010000023.1 GCA_016293365.1 Bulleidia sp.
AACGTCATCGGTTCCGTTACAACACCATTCATGACATCCATGATGGCTTCCAACCTCGCTCTGTATCAGGCAGGTAAGGCAGTTTCCGCTTCCGGTGTATTCTTCACAGCAGAAGCTAAGGCAGCTGGTTATAGCATTATCGCTGGACCTTTCGGAGCTACATTCTTCTCTTCCACTGGTTCCGGTATCACAGGTGGTCTGATCATCGCTATCATGCTGTTCTCCAAGAGAGACGACTTCAAGGCTATCGCTAAGCTGGCTATTCCTTGCGGAATCTTCAACATTAACGAACCTATCATCTTCGGTATCCCAATGGTTATGAACCCAGTTCTCGGTATTCCATTCTTCTTAGCACCAATGGTATGTGTAACTCTGGCTTACTTTGTTACATCTATCGGTCTGTGCCCACTGATGGTTATCGACGCTCCATGGACAACACCATGTGGAATCCTCGGCTTCCTCGCTTCTTCCGGTAACATTATGGGTGCTGTATGGCAGATTGTCATCATCCTCGGTGCTTCCACACTGATCTACACACCATTCGTTATCGCTTGCAACAAGCAGACAGCTGAAGCTTAATCGATTCGAAGGTATTAAAAAGGATTCGGTTCTTCCGAATCCTTTTTTCAATCTATATTCACTTGATTTCAAAGAAGGGAAATAGGATAATAAATCTATGGCAGAAAATAAAAACAAGAAAAAGCTCTCCAAGGAAGAGCTTCATGAAGAAAACCTGAGATTACATGCGGAAGTCAAGGCAAGACGTCAGACAAGCAATGAAGATTCCCAGAGAATCGTTCAGACGCTGTCTTTACGTAATATTGGTGCATACTTCCTGGTAGTATTCCTGCCTCCGATCGGTATTCCATACATCTGGAAAAAGCAGGAACAGCTGTACCTGCGTAATTCATCTTTATTGCTGTGGACATTCGTAGGTGGCGTGTGCCTGTTCGGTTATCTGAAACTGATCATTGAGGCTCTGGGTTGGATTTGAGAAAGTGAAGCTGTAAGGCTTCTTTTTCTTTGCCTGTATTCATGTTAAAATAAAATCTGTATGAGAATCATCGATCAGATCAGAAATAGAGAGTCATTTACTCCTACAGAAAATACACTGGCAAAATACCTGGAAGAAAACAGTCGACAGGTTGTCAATATGAGTCTGGAACAGCTGGCAAATACACTGTATGTATCCAAATCCAGTATCATCCGTTTCTGTAAGAAACTCGGATTTAAAGGGCATAAGGAACTGTGTGTCAAACTGGCAAAGGAAATGGATACATTTGTCTATGACAGTGAACTGGTCAATCCATCCAATCCTTATCGGGAAAACGATACAATGGATCGGATTGCAGGTAAAACCTATCAACTTTGCCACGGTGCCCTGTATGATACCTATAATGATCTGGAACTGGATGAGATCTCACTGCTGGCAAAAAAGATTGCGGAAACAGAAAAAGTATATCTTTATGTTCTGGAAGAGACTGGTCTATGTGGTGAATACTTCAGCCAATCGTTGCAGAAGATCGGGATTGAAGTCCACATATCCAACTATCCTGGCAGTATGATTGAAAATGCATGCAGGCAGACTGTCGACAGCACAGCTGTTATCCTGAGTTATGGTATGTTCAATCAGGAGATGCGCAGAGCGGCAGAGATTCTGCATGAAGCAGGAGTTCCAGCATTTCTGATCAGCGGACTGGAAAAGAATCCGATCAATTCCTATGTGGATCATCAGATCCGGATCCGTTATTTTGAACCATCCCCGAAGGTAAACTGCATTGGTTCAAAGATGGCAATCCTGCTCGTGCTGGATGTCATTTACGGGGAGATATTCCGTCAGAACTACGACAGGAATCTGACAGTGATCAAGGATTACGAAAGACGAAGAACAAACCATTAAAGGAGATATTATGCAGGAATTGATTAAAATTGAAGGCGGACACAGGCTGAATGGTGAAGTCACTGTATCCGGTGCAAAAAATGCTACAGTAGCACTGATCCCTGCTGCGATATTGGCAAACGGCCCTGTTACCATTGTAGGTATTCCGCAGATTGCAGATGTGGATAATCTGTGCCAGATTCTGAGACTGTTGAATGTTGAGGTTACGGTTGTTGGTCCGGATCATCTGATCATAGATCCAACCCATATGACAAATACGGATCTTGTGGCAGGATGTGTGACAAAACTGCGTGCATCCTATTACTTCATGGGATCATTGCTTGGAAAATATGGTCATGTACGTATGAGAATGCCTGGTGGATGCTATCTTGGTCCTCGCCCGATTGATCTGCACATCAAAGGATTTGAAGCCCTTGGTGCAAAGGTACGGTTTGAGAAGGGGTGCTATGACATCACTGCCGATAGACTGGTAGGAAACAAGATTTTCCTTGATATTGCATCTGTTGGAGCAACCATCAATATCATGATGGCGGCCGTATATGCCCAGGGCCGTACGACAATTGAAAATGCTGCCAAGGAACCGGAAATTATCGATGTGGCTACACTGCTTAACAAAATGGGTGCCAGAGTCCGTGGAGCAGGCACCAATGTCATTACCATCGATGGGGTCAATGCATTGAGCGGATGCTTCCATGAAATCATTCCAGACCGTATTGAAGCCGGTACGTTTGTTGTGATTGGAGCTGCCTGTGCAGACCATCTGAAGATCCGCAATGTCATTCCACAGCATCTGGAATCCCTGCTTTCCAAGCTGGAAGAAATGGGTGTCCGTATGGAGATCGGTGTGGATACAATCGATGTCTATGGTACAGAGAATCTGAAAGGCGTGGATATTGTAACAAAGCCATATCCTGGATTTGCGACTGACCTGCAGCAGCCTTTAACGGTATTGATGACTCAGGCACAGGGAGAATCCCATGTCCGTGATACACTGTATCCGGAACGTTTCAAACACTGCCAGGAACTGGAAAAAATGGGTGCAGTGATTGAAGTGTCAGGTGGTGAAGCAGAAATCAAAGGACCTACTCCATTAGGTGGTGCGGAAGTGCAGGCATCCGATCTGCGATGTGGAGCAGCTATGGTTGTGGCTGGTCTGATCGCAAACGATGTAACAACGATTTCCAATGTATATCATATCGATCGAGGCTATTCTGAACTGGATCTCAAGCTGAAAAATCTCGGCGCAAAGATCTGGAGAGAAATGGGTGAATAACATAGGGGCAGGTTCATGAAAAACCTGCTTTTTGTAACGGTTGCGTAATAGTTGGTGGTGCACCTGAGATCTGATGCATAAGATACAGGTGAAGGAGGACCATTACGAAACGGATGACTATACCGATCACAATCATGATCTTTGTGTATCTTGGAATTGCTGGAATAATTCTGTATCTGATCTGCTTGCTGATTCAGGTATTACAGAAATATCTGAAAAGTGAACCAGTGCGGAATGAGAAGAAATTGATGGAATAAACACAGGGGAAGTCATCCGCAGAAAACGCCTGGAATGTCATATGACGCAGGAATTTGTTGCGGATGCTCCAGGTGTCAGCCATCAGGCGGTATCCAAACGGGAAAGCAGAGCCAGTGATCCAAGTACAACAAACCTGACGGCTCTGGCTGATCTGTTTGAATAATTGCCGACGCATTCCCCGTCCATAATCTTTGATTTGGGCGGGGTTAGTCGGCTTTCTTCCCCTGTGCCTGAATGTATTGTTCAATCGTTTTCCGGGATGTATCCGATACAGAACTGATGAAGTACGTGTCTGACCAGAAATACGGTTTCTCGTAATATGGTCGTAATTCCTCAGAAAACTCTTTCCTTATCAGTCTGGATGTTACAGTTTTGTAGTTGTTGATCAATTTGGACAGCTGTGTTTGTGGTGAAATCTCAAATAGTATGTGGATGTGATCGTGATCCGTGTTGATCTCAAGAATTTCACCTTTCCAATGCTCTTCAATAATTTCGTGGCTAAGAGATATCAGCCTGTCCTTCACGTCTCCATCTATTACAGGATGCCTGTATTTTGTAACTACCACTAAGTGATACTGTAACAGATATACGGCATGTCTGTTTTTATGATATTTATCATATTCTAACATATTTTATCCTCCTTTATAGAAATCTTACCACTAACATTGTATAATAGCTGTATGAAGATAACAACCAGTTATTCTGTTGCTTTCAAAGGCGGATATGATGCCATCAAAAGAACAACAGCTATCTACAATGAATCAGTCAGATATCTGAGTGATGTTGTTCAGCAGCATTGGGATGAAATCGAAAAGATTGACCAGTCAAAACTGCGTATGAACTATGTGGAAAGACTTGTTCACAACACAAAATACAATCATGCTCTGTATGATTTTGATGTTGTATTTCCAAAGTATCCTACGTACTTCAGAAGAAATGCAATCATGACAGCTATCGGTATTGTGTCTGCCTATATGAGTGCGATTGATAACTGGGTAGCAGACGAATGCAAAGGGTCTATGCCAAAGATGGATACAGCTGTTCATCAGATGCCATGCTTTTATCATGGAAACTGCTTCAGAAACATGACAGACGACACAGCTGAAATCAAGGTATTCCGTAACAATGACTGGGTATGGCAGAAAGTCCGTCTGAATCATTCCGATCTGAAGTATCTGAAGAAGAAAGCACCTGTCGAAAAATGGTCTGCACCATCTCTTGTCAAAAAGCATGGTGGCTATGAACTCAGATTCACTGTCAAGAAGGATGTTGTTTTATCTTCAAAACCAGTATTTGAGCAGAAAGCGTGTGCTGTTGATCTTGGCATTACAACAGATGCAACATGCAGTGTAATTGATGTACATGGAACTGTCCTGTCACGTAAGTTCATCAACTGTGGCAGAGAAAAAGACTCTGTATACAACGCACTGCATCGTGTATCTGACTTCCAGAAAGAACATGGTTCTCATGATTCTGGAAGATTGTGGAACATTGCCAAGAGAAGAAACATTAATCTTGCTCATATGGTTGCACACCGGATTGTTGATTATGCAATCGCCAATGGCTGTGATGTGATCGTCATGGAACACCTGGATACAAAAGGTAAAAAGAGTGGATCTAAGCGTCAGAAACTGACGATGTGGAAACATGCTGTTATCCAGAATACAGTCGAATCACTTGCTCATCAGTATGGAATCAGAGTGTCCCGTGTATGTGCATGGAATACAAGCAGACTTGCATATGATGGAAGTGGTATGGTTAACCGTGGCAGGTATGTATCTGAGACAACACCATACGATATGTGTAAATTCCAAACTGGGAAGATGTACAACTGTGATCTTTCTGCAAGTTATAACATCGGTGCACGGTATTTCATCCGTGAACTGATTAAAGAAGTACCCGATATTATGACAGAAGTCTCTGATATCGGTAGTGGAACTACGAGGACTTTATCGACATTGTGGCGTATTAACTCCGTCATGTCGATTTAGTCTGGCATAAGTCTGTACATGTTAATACGGATGGGTTAGGCAGTGCGTGCACTTGCTGTAACTGTGCCGATATTGTATCAATGGCAGACGGAAGTCCGGGCGACCACAAGCGTCTGGAAGCCCCATCTTATAACCGAAGGTTTAGGTGGGGAGTTCACACAACACCGGAAGATATTCTCAAAGAAATCCGATAAGAAAAGACTCCCTGTGCGGAGTCTTTATCATTTACAGAATGGCAAGCAGATCGTCTCTTGTTAAGGAGCTGGAGGAGATACCATCTCCTGACAGGATTCCTTCCGCAAGATCTTTCTTCTGATTCTGCATTTCCAGAATTCTCTCCTCGATGGTTTCTTTCATGATCAGACGGTATACGGATACGACATTGGTCTGTCCGATTCTGTGCGCTCTGTCTGTTGCCTGATTTTCTACAGCGGTATTCCACCATGGATCATAGTGGATGACAACATCAGCTGCGGTCAGATTCAGTCCTGTACCGCCTGCTTTTAATGAAATGCAGAAGACCGGCACATCGTCATCCTGGAAGGAACTGACCATCTGAGCACGTGATTTCTGTGGCGTGGAGCCGGTGAGAAGGTGATAACGGATTCCCCGTTCTTCCATCAGTGTGGTCAGCTCATCCAGCATCGTTGTAAACTGGGAGAACAGCAGAATCTTATGTCCAGCATCTACTGCTTCCTGGATCATATCCAGGCACATGTCTTTTTTGTTGGAGTTGCCTTTGTAGGAATCATACAGAAGGGAAGGTTCACAGCATAACTGACGAAGCTTTGTCAGTTCCGCAAGAACAACCATCTTGTTTTCCCTGAACTGTTCATCTGTCTGTTTTGAAAGAGAATTCTTTAATGCAGCAACTCTGGAGTCGTACAGCTTTTTCTGTTCTCCTTCCAGTTTTGCATAATATACCTGTTCGAGCTTGTCCGGAAGATCCTTGAGTACATCCTTCTTCAGTCTGCGTAATACAAATGGAGAAATCATCGATGTCAGATCTCTTTGGACAAGGTCATCCTGATCCCGTGTGATCGGTGTTTCATACATCTTGCGGAAATGGTTGTAGGAAGAGAAGAAGCCCGGCAGGATGTAATCGAAGATGGACCACAGTTCAGAAAGTCTGTTTTCAATCGGTGTGCCCGTCAAAGCAATACGGAAGGATGCCTGAATGGATTTGACGGAACGGGATGCACTTGTGCCAGCGTTTTTGATGTACTGTGCCTCGTCAATGATCTCAATATCAAAGCACAGATTTTCATAATGCTGGATATCACGTTTGAGCATGTCGTAGGAAGTGATCAGAATTTCGTCTTTATGTGATTCTGTGATCAGTATTTCTCTTTCCTTTGCGGTGCCGGAGATGATCCGTGTTTTCAGATTCGGCATGAACTTGTGGATTTCGCTGTCCCAGTTATAGACAAGGGAAGCAGGGCACACTACAAGGCATCTGCCATCACGCAAAGAGGAACCCATCAAAGATATGACCTGCAGTGTCTTACCCAGTCCCATTTCATCAGCCAGCAGGCCTCCAAAGCCGTTATCCTTGAGCGCAGATAACCAGCGGAAGCCATCTTCCTGATAAGGACGAAGCTTAACAGTCAGTCCTTCCGGCAGTTCATATTCCTTTTCGGAAATGCTGTTGATCTTGTTAATCAGTGCTTCGAAAGAATTGTCTTTCGCCATATCCATGGATACTTTTTCACACAGCTGGTTGAGGTACATGGCACGGTAGAAAGGAAGCTCTGCTTTCCCTTCCACAAGATCCTTAGCGGATATATTCATGTTCTCTGTCATTTCATACAGATCTTCAAAGGAGTCATCTGTCTGAATGATCGTTCCGTTTCTGAGTCTGTAGAATTTCTTCTTGGGTGTGTATTTATTCAGAATTTCAATGATTTCATCATTGGAAAGATCCGTGGAGAATAACTGCAGCTGCAGCAGATCCACACCGGTGGATACCCCAAGGGAAATACCTTTGGTCTGGCGGATGTTCAGTCTTTTCAAGCGGTCTGAGATGAATACTTCCGCTCTTTCCTGCAGAAATGGAATGCCGTCTTTCAAAAAGTCATAAATCCTGTCTTCATTGAAAATGATCAGTTTACCGCTGATACCATCAGTGCCATCAAACCAGTGTGTGATGGAATCCATCATCTTTTTTTCAAAGCGGATATCACGTGATGATCTGTTTTCTTCATAGCCGTTTTCCAGATGATATCTGTTTTCCGGATATACGGCATCAATTCTGGCATCGATGATATCCTTTGCCTCCATATCCAGATAGATTTCAAAATATGGACGGGCAGGGGTATATTGTGCAGGATCAAATCCATCATTTGTGACAGCACAGCATTCATTTAATGCAGGCCATACATTGGCTGTAAAGGATGGCAGATCTTTTTCTGCGATAAAGACAGGGCGGCTGGAAGAAACAGTACAGAAATCCAGAATCTTTTTTACGGCAGAGGAACGTTTCATCTTCTGTACGGACATGCTGCTGATCAGATACAGATATTTCTGTCCTTCCATGTAAGGTGTTCCTTCAGAAGAAAACAGCAATCCATCCGGGCTTTTCCGTACCGATGCATGTGGCGGGATACATGTCTCATTGATTTCAAAAAGCGGTCCGTTGAGGTCAATGTTCTGTCCTGCCATATATGTGGAATATGACTGGAGTGCCTCAAAAAAACGGTCAAGATAAATGCCTTTGAGCGTCAGATACCGTTTCAGAGAATCGTTATCACCATAATACCAGGTGGAAAGATAACTGCGGATGGACGGTCGGAATGAATCGATATCTTCACAAAGACTCATCAGGAAATCGATCATCGGCTGACATTCCTTTGCAAAGGCGGAACGGGTATGAACAAATTCCAGTGCCTTGCCATAACGGTAAGATGTGTTATGGACAATACGGTCACACAGTTCCTGTATGTTTTTAACAACATAGGATGTTTTCGGCGGTTCCTGGATTCGGAATTCCACCTGCATGGAATGGTCTTTATCCCCAGAGCCAAGATACACAGGCAGCAGAACGATCTTTCCATCCCCTTCATCCATCTGCTGGGATACATTTTCCATATCGCGCAGGAACTGAAATGCCTGTGGATCAGTCTTATGTTCCATTTCAATGGAAACAGGATCACAACTGTCTTCATCAAAATGGCAGTAGGCATGCAGAGTCGCAGCAATGTGCTTGCAGGAACTCATGTTTGATTCATAGTACGGGCAGTTGCAGTCTTCATCCAGAATCCACTGTTCGTCTTTGGAAAGAACAACCTGGCATTCATAGTCGATCGTATAATCGCGCTGACTTTCAACTTCTGCTGATATCCTCGTATAGCTCTGTTCTTTCTGGACAGTTAAGTTATATACATGACCTGCTTCATAGAGTCTTCTTCCTCGGGAAGACATTGTTTTTGAGGTCAGTTTGTCAATCATTTCCGTTTTGATCATAGACACCCCTGTTTAAAGTCATCCGCTATTTTACCATGAAACAATGTTTTCTTTCCGGATTTGATGAAATTTGTGTATAATCTGTTGGATGAATGAACAGCTGAAAAAGATACATGATAAAGCAAGAAAAGAAGATGTGCCGATCATGCTGGATGGCGGGATGGAGTTTCTTCTTTCCTTTATCAGAGAACACGAAAATATCAGGGATATTCTGGAAATCGGAACAGCAGTGGGATATTCCAGTATCCGTATGGCACTGTTAAGGTGGGATATGCGGATTGATACACTGGAAATCAACCCTGACATGGCAGAACAGGCAGTGGAAAATATTGCTTCCTATGGACTGTCAGACAGAATCCATGTACATCTGATGGATGGGGCACAGTTTGAAACAGACCGGATCTATGATCTTGTTTTTGTCGATGCAGCAAAGTCGCAGTATCGCAGATACATGGAACATTTCCTTCCGAATACAATGAAGGGAAGTGTATTCATCTTTGACAATCTTGCATTCCATGGCATTGTGGACAATGAATCATTAAGTACCAATCGCAGTACGATCCAGATGATGCACAAGATCAGAAAGTTCCGGAATCATCTTCTTGAAGATGAAAGATTTGATACCATCTATTATCCCGATATCGGAGATGGCATCGCAGTGGCAAAGGTAAAGGGCTGACATGGTAAGACATGCCAGTCTGTTTTTTTACAGTGTATGGAACACCGGTTTCATATGATCAAATGTTGTGAATTCCGTAAAGCCGATTTCATCTTTGAGGATGGCATAGGCATCTTTGATATGATCTGCCAGATACTTTGTGCTGTGGGCATCGGAACCGACCGTGATGATCTTACCGCCGAGGTCTTTATACAGCTTCAGGATCTTTCTGGATGGCTGTGTATCGGATAAACCATAGTGCCAGGAAGATGTATTGACTTCAATCCCTTTGCCATCGGTAATGGCTTGTTTCAGGATTTCCGCAATGATATCCTGCACCTTTTCAAATGGATAGATACCCGCCCTGTCATAGCGGACAAGCAGATCCAGATGTGCCAATACGGAATAGTTTCTAAACAGCTTCATTGTCTTCATAATTTCATTGTAATACTGCTCATTATATTCCTGTTGAGTCTTTCCTTCCTGAAACTGCTGATTCCAGAATTCCTGGTTGTTGACCTGATGCATGGAAAACAGAACAAAGTCAAGTTCATTCCGGTACTTCGTAAACAGCTTTTCGTAATCCTGTACAGTAATGGACTGAATTCCGAATTCAAGGCCAGAGCGGATGGAGATCTTTGAACCAAAGGTTGCACGCATCCGCAACAGTTTTGCGAAATATTCCGGATAGTTGACATTGGCTAATGGAGACATTTCATCTGCAGATGAGGACATTCCATCGCCACCACGCCACTGGATCCCACGTGGATCATCCCAGTCTTTTTTGATGCCGTAATCAACGTGATCTGTAAAGCACATTTCATCTAATCCTAGTTCAATGGCTCTAGCGATCTGGTTTTCCATGGATTCTCCGGAGTCATCAGAGAATTCACTGTGCAAATGATAATCTGCGTACATATGTTACCTCCAATTTTCTATCGTAATATGATTATATCGTCTTGCATCATGGAATGATATGCACAAAATCGTCAGTTTGAAGGGGTGTTTCATGGCAATCAGCAGGTGCAATGTACATACGGATTCATCCAGGATGGAAACAACACAGCATGGCAGTCTTCTGTTTCCACTTATCCTGAGCTGAACCGGTGTATGATTTACAGGTAAACAAGTTGTAGTAGAGCACATATTTGTTTTACATGGAAGAGTACTGGGAGTATGTACTCTTTTTTCATTCCTTTCCGGAGTTTTCCATCTGCTTACGGATACAGTCTTTCACCAGTTGTGTCTTGGACTTTGCGGTTTCAAGGAAGGCAAGGATATCTGCATCCTTTTCCCTGTTGAACCAGACAGTCAGGCTCTTCATATGAGTCTTCTGGTACTGCTGATCGTAAGCGGACTTTTTCTGTTTATCCAACATGCCACCAACCTCCATAAATATAACAACACAACTAGCACCTAGTGTTAATTAAAACATGAGAAAAGGCCGATAATATTCGACCTTTCCTACGGTTCTGCACGGTCCTAAGCTACCTTACCTCGTTACAGCCATGTTTTACTCGTTGAGAAAACTCGGCTAATTAACCCCTGATAGACAAAACCCCCAGCCACTCTATGGTGCATACCATATCCGTGGCTGGGTTAGGTGATGTTTCGGATCTTTATCCTATATCAATTAAGCTAATTAACTGACATTGGTGTTTTCACACTGCTTCAGAAATGGCCTCCCCCGGAATGCATACCACCTGAGGAAGAAAAACCTCCGCCTCCACCATCGCTTTCTTCGTGGTGGATTTTTGTACGGGATTGCGTCCTGTACAGGTACATATCGGTATGACGTGTCAATTGTAACTGACCATAGGAAGGAATGTATTCGGCTGCGTCAGTTGCTGTATGCTTTGTTCTGTGTTTTGAGGCATTGACTGCAACAACAATACATGCCACCACAAACGGAATGATAATGCCGGCTGCCACAGCAAATCCGGAAACGGACCTTCCTGTTTCAGCATCATAATAGACTGCTCCTTCGGTTGCACTGCTCCATGGATAGTCATGCTGGTTGTAATAGGCAAGATGTTCTTCTGTTTTATCCAGGAATGTATCAATTGCCTTGTAATAGTCATGTTCAAACAGGCCTTCTTCCGCGTCATCCTGAATATCCTCAAGACCATCAATGGTAAAGTATGACTGATTGGATGCAGCCGGTATGTAGATGTCATAGCTGCCACCCTGTGAAGACTGCGTAATCAGAAACAGAATACCGTCGCTTGTATTTCCATAACCAAGGTCCTGTTCGGCATAGTACTGCTCGATATAGCCCCATATATCATCGTAGGATGCATCATCATACAGGATGTGGGCATATACACCAAACTGGTACTGATCTGAGATCTGCTGTGCCTGTGCATTCAGCAGGTCCACTTCTGCCTGGCTTAAAACACCATAGGTATCACTGATATAGACATCACTGCCGGCATGAATGGAAAGAGGTGTTATTGAAAGGCTGCATAACATAAGGGCTGTGAAGATATGGAGTATTCTTTTCATATCAGTTAAATCCTCCCTTCATATACAGTGTGAACACAATGGCTGCTGATATCGCAAGACCGATCAGCAGGATCAGCATAAACTGTTTTGCCATCTTCATGCCGTCTTTTGGTAATGTATCTCCAATCATCTTTCCTGTCTGACCGTTCATCGCAAACAGATAGTTTTGATCCTTATACTTTGTGGACAGCATCCATACAGGAAGGAATGCATAATGAACATTTCCCGGAATCAGATCCACATGTTCATCTTCTGTCAGCACACCGGAATAGCCGATGATGGTTGAACGTAACTGATCTTCCATCGTGTTTTTCATACGCAGATTGACACGTGGTTCATCCTCTTGATGGCTGACATCATAGCGGTCTGCCATGTAGCCAGGCAGGTACCCCATTTCAAACGGTACCAGTTTTGTGAAATCATATGGTTCAATAGAATCCATGAAATCATCCGGCATGTGACTGGAAGCATCGGCAGGCACTTTTTCAAAGCGCAGTTTTCCATCTCTGACAACAAGATAATGTGTTGTTGTAGTGACCTGATAATCACCTTCCACATGAGAATGGGTTCTTGTGCAGTGAGCACGGATATGTCCTTTGGCAGCGGAATCATACAGCCAGAAAGGGACATAGACGCCTTTGATTTCCTCAATGTGGTTTTCATCTGTAAATGCATCTGGCAGGTATGGCATTTTACGGTAAAATTCCTGCAGTTTTGCTACGGCGTCCTGTTTTTCGAGCTGGAATGGGATGATATAGTCCGGTCTGTAACTGTCGGAAAACTGTGATGGTACAACAGCGTTGTTACCGCAGTATGGACACGCAGTGGCACCGGTTGTGATATCTGTGATCAGCTGTGCACCACAGGCAGGACAGTCAAATGCCTGCAACATGTTTTTTTCACTCTCATCCCACACTGGAATTGAAATAGGTTCCTGATTGATTTCGGTTTCTTCTTCAGGACTGTAATATGCGTCAATCTGCTCTGTTGTATACGTGGAGCCACAGTTATCACACTTGAGTTTCTGCGCTTTGGCATCAAAGTGGAGTGGTCCGTTACAGTTGGGACACTGGTAGATCGTCAGTTCTTCTGCCATGAAATCTGTTTCCTTTCAATTATCGTTTCAATGCGCCTGCAAGCACCCAAAAGATGATCACAAATGCAATTGCGGAAAGACACAGAAGAATACCGATCAGATTGTTCGTCTGAATCTGTCTTCTGTATTTTTCACGGTCAAAGTCTTTCATTGCGGTTTTTTTGTGCCACAGGATGGGCAGAAATTCCCCTGACTGACACTTCCGCATGTCGGGCACTTCCAGGATGCATTGGCTGGGTTCTGTGTTCCACATACCGAACAGAAATTACCCTGGTTTACAGCACCGCACTTTGGACATGTCCAGCCTGCACTGGAAGCTGCTGCCTGCTGATACAGTGCATTGGCGTTGACACCACCTGCGTTCATTGCGGCATTCATTCCCATAAAGCCTGTCATTGCACCGGCGGTATTGTTCGCCGCATCACGCATTGCCTGTGCCTGTGCACCTGTTAAGGCTGCAGCACCAAGAGATGGATTGACATAGGCTGCATCCTTCTGCATATCACGGATGATCTTTTCATCTTCTGCATCAGCTTTGATGGAACTCATACCGAAGGAAACAATTTCGATTCCACGCAGATCTTTCCACTTTGCGGACAGCTGCTGATTGAGAAGTTCTGTCAGTTCCAGTGTATGTGCTGGGAGCTGGGAATAACGGATTCCCTTTTCACTGATTGCGGCAAAGGCAGGCTGCAGAGCAGTGAGAAGTTCAGAGCGAAGCTGGCCTTCAATCTCACTGACACAGTAACGATGTGCCTGGTTTGCGCATACGTTAGTGTAGAAAAGAACCGGATTGGTTACACGGATGGAGTATTCGCCAAAAGCCTTGATCCGGATATCCATATCGATGCCTGCTCTTGGATCAATGACCCGAAATGGAACAGGAGAAGCTGTTCCATATTTCATGCCGGGAAGCTCTTTTGTGTTGAAATAATAGATGCGCTGATCTGTGGATGGTGTGCCGCCGAAGGTAATACGTTTTCCGATTTCGGCAATGGTATTTCTGATACCGTCAGAAAGAGAACCGTTGAACACGGATGGCTGTGTGGATGAATCAAAACGGTATTCGCCTGGTTCGGCACAGATATCAATAACCTGACCCTGTTCAACAACCACTGCACATTGTCCATCCGCTACAGCAATGACGGATCCTTCGGTAATGATATTGTCATTACCACGGTTGCCGAATCCCTTTGTCTTCTTCGATGCCTTCTGACAGATGACATCTGCTGCAAGTGAATCACAGTAGAAATATTCTTTCCACTGATCGGATAATGTTCCGCCTGTTGCGGAAATAACTGCTGAAATAAAACCCATAAAAAGATCTCCTTTAATTCCTGTCGTCAATTACCCCGATCCTGAAAAGTCACAGCCTGTAATTCACGCATATGGTCCTGGCGTCACTACAAGGTAATTCTCCCATCATAGACAGTTCATGCCTCCCTTTTGTACAGAGGATTGTGGCTGTATCGGCGGGTGATTGACTTGCACCGTATTGGAAACTTATAGGTAAGTGCCCTATAAATCGCTCTTTTACGGTGTTTCCTTTCGCTTTTATAAACTCATTCTAGCACGTTCATACCCGTTTGAAAATACAATTTGACCAATGGTCAAAACAAAAGCCGTCGGTTAACGGCTTGTTTCGACTGGATAGGACAGAATCTGACTGCTGTATGTGATGTCACGGCTGTCTTTCAGACATATGCAAAGATAGATCGGCTGCGTGATGGTCATGTTTTTCAGGTAAAGACCGTTGGCAACTGTGATGGAAGAATAACAGGTATAAGTACCGCTGAATGATCCATCCTGGCCATAGACATCATACAGGAATGTGATCTGATCAGTGCTTTTCAGCTGCTGTATGCCTTTTAAAGAAACCGTACTGTCACGACAGGTTGTATCTGCACCGATCAGTTCCATTCTGAAGCTGAAGCGGTCTTTCCGTGCGATCAGTGTGGCTTTCCTTCCATTCAGCAATGCAGGAATATGACCGATCGTATTTCCGGAAGCATCCTGATAGAAAGCGGTGAACGGAACCGGCTGGTCATGGTAGAAATACCATTCTGGAGAAGAAGGGAAACGAGGCATGCCATCTGATGTGATGGAAGTGGATTCAATGGCGCCGGCAGATACATAAGCGGATCCATATGGCAGAAAAGCAGAAACTGTTACGTCCTGCACGATGGACTGATCTTTTTCAGACAGATTGAGGATATACTGATCATTGCGTTTATGGATCTGTAATGAAGCAGGAGAGATCGAGGTATCGATAATCGTCTGCGCAGCCCGCATCAGTGTTTCCTGATCATAAGCATCATGCCTGTCACTGTTGTTTTTCCAGATCTGTGATGACAACAGGATTTCAGGAGTGATGGGCTCAATCAGTTCCATCGGACGGCTGACCAGCTGGTCTGAAATGGATGGGTAGACGAGAGAACTATATGCATCAGCCAAATCTGTATACAGGTCAAATAACGACAGAAAATCACTGTAGCCCTGTGGAAAATGGAATGAACTGCTGAGATATGGTGAAATGGAACTGATTCCATAAAGATTGGCAGTGCCGTAACTGCGTCTGTACTTGATCATATCATTGAGCTGAACAAATAGTGTTTCGGCTGTTTCAAGGGAAAGACGATGGGCAAAATGTGTCAGATCGATTTCTGTATGTGATGGAGTGGAAGTAGAATGGAGTACATCACAGATGGTTGCATAAGTTCCATTTTTCAGTATGGTTGTCATTTCCTGTCCGAATTCATCCAGCGCAGTCTGACTGAGATGTCTTATTTCACTCAGATCCAGCAGGGACAGTACATAGGGATCCCGGTTACCTTTCTGGGCATGATTGAGGGCATAGGAGTCGATCAGCAGTTTTCCTAACGAAAGCGTGGAAATGGAAGTGTCCAGCGCAAGGCGTGTCAGAAAACTCTGATACAGCATACCCTCTGTTGAAACATCTGTTTCAAAGGCAGTCAGATAATCGGCGTACGGCTCAAACAGAAGTGCATTTTCAAAGGTGGAGGCATATGGGGTGTCCAGACAGATCAGATCAAAACAGGAGTCGAGGCGACTGAGTACACCTGCAATCTGTGTATAGGAAAGATCTGTATGAACCCCCTTTGGATCATAGCCGAAAGAAGTGCTGCTTCCGCTTCCGGAAAGAAACAGAAATGTCCGGTCCGATGGATATGTTGCAAGACCATACCGTATGAAATCGTACAGGGTGTCTGGATCACACATGGATTGTGTGGAGATGACTTCTTTGACAGATTTGAGCGAATCGTTTTCAGCGTGCCATCTTTGAATGGTATCATCCCTAAGTATCTTTGAATTCCAGGAAGAACATCCTCCTGTCTGAATCACAATATTCAGTTTTTCAGAATCAGCGGCATACAGGATATTGTTCAGGGTGTTGATGGTGGCAGAGGCAGAAGATGGTTCATCATTTCCGATCAGATAGAACAGGACTGTGACAGTGTCTTTTCCGTTTCCTTTCGGGATGGAATATTTCGGCCTTGCATCATCTGATACCGTTTCATTCAGTTCGGCAAAAGAAATGTCAGTATAGTCGGCATCCTGAAAACGGTCTGTTCCATAGATATAGGTACTGATGCGTGCAGGCCTGAGTACAGACAGGGCGATATGACCACTGAACATCAGACAGATGCACACAAGCAGAATGCGTATGATCTTTCTTTTCTTCATGGAAAACATCATATCATTGACTGTGCCTGCATGCACAGGAAAAACATATCCAGAGAATAAACATATATATGCATAAATATGCATGTACATAAGCATATACTGAGTAATGTGCATATTATATGGTTCTTTTTTCGTACTGAGTATATAATATAAAGTAAGGGCAGGAGGAAGGAATGAGTGATCTTTTTATAGGTGAATGGGACTGTGCCGGTGCACATACTGCGGACAGAATGATCCGTGAAGGACATGATGTATGCTGGATTACAAGGCATCCTGACAGAACACTGTGGAGTTCACAGTTCAAAGGGAAAATCTATCGGGATATACATTCCAAAGATGAATTCAATCGCATTCTTCATTCCAATTCTGTCGAAAACGTTTTTTTCATGACGGCTGATAACAGGGAAAGAAGTCTGTATGGAACGCAGAGACAGAGTGAATCCGACTTTCTTCCGATTGTCATGGAGTATCTGAAAGATTATCAGCTGAACAGCTTTGTTCTGTTTTCTTCCATTGAAGCAGATGCTGTGTCCATCCATACACCCGCAACAGCGAAGATCAGAAATCAGGAACAGATGGCTGAGGCATATGGAAAAACATATCAGATGCCTGTACTGATTCTGCGGCTTCCACCTGTGTATTCTGCTCGTATGCGAAGTGATGATGGTTATATCGCATGGGCAATGCAGAAGATCAGAAACGGCAGATCCATCCACTGTCCGTTTCCTTCCGATGCATGGATGGATGCAGTGGAAGGAGAGGATATTGCCTGCAGTGTATATGCATTGTTAAAAAACGGCTGTACAGGCATGTATCGTATATTGAGCGGACATCCCCTCAGATTTGATGCCTTTTATCAGATCCTTTCTTCTGTTGTGGGTAAAAGAGCGGATGTTTCATATGATCCGGATGGGATGTATATACCGCAGGAGTGGTACTGCACCGACAGACGCCATAAAGATGAGACCGGATGGATGCCGTTTCATCTTCTGCAGGAAGATTCGGGTGTTCAGATCCTGAAGGCATCGAATGAAAATACGGAACAGAAAAAGAATGACCGGAAAACACTGCAGCAGAGAATTAGGGGTGTATCTGATAACAGGTATGTCAGAGCAGCTTTGGAAACTACGGTTCTGTTTGTACTGATGGAAATAATCCTGTCTTTGACTGCTTCCGTATCCGATCTGAAATACGTGGATATCAGACTGATGTTTGTTGCGGTATGCTGCAGTATCCATGGTATGGGATCGGGAATACTGTCCATTATCCTTGCCTGTTTTTCCTATATCATGCACCTGTACATGGCACATGTGGATATTTCCTACTTCCTGTATCAGGTCGATTCCTGGATTCCGTTTGCCTGTTATATCGCTCTTGGCGGTTTTGTCGGATATATGTTTGATGTACTTCGTGATGAAAAGGAATCACTGCAGGGAAAAAATCAGCTGTTGAGTGAGAAATATGATTTTTTGAAAAACATCCATCAGGAAACACTGCAGATCAAAAAGCAGCTTCAGAAGCAGATTACGATTTCTTCCAACAGTTTCGGACATGTGTATGAGGTGGCCTCGCGACTGGATACGCTGAATCCTGAAGAAATTCTTCTGCGTGTCATCGACATTGTGGAAGATGTCATGCAGTGTCATCAGGCTTCGATTTTTCTGCTGGGCCGGGATTATGCCAGAAGAAGGGCATGCTCGCCATCCCTGAAATCTCAGATCAGCAGTTCATTGAAAATGTCGGATTATCCGGAGCTGATACGTGCTCTTAACGATGGTGAAGTCTTTGTCAATACGCAGATGATTGCAGAATATCCGGACATGGCTTCTCCGATCTATGCACAGGGGAAGCT
>JAEDEK010000169.1 GCA_016293365.1 Bulleidia sp.
CACCAAGCAATGTATTACCATCTGTTACAATCAGTTTTTTTCCTTTTAAGGCTGGCAGATCCGGAAAATCTTCCACCTTCATGATGACATCCGAATTCAGCTCAATATCCTTACCGTCATAGCATGCAATGACACGTGGATTGACACCAGTACCTGTATAGTCAGGTGCTGTATCCATATGTGCAATAAAACCGACTGTCGGTACTTCGTGGTTCGTATTGGATGGCAGCCATCCATATACATAGCAGTGCTCATCCAGCTCAACATTTTCAAGCCCAAGTTCAATCAGTTCCTTTCTGAGCACTTCAGCCAGATCAAACTGTTTCTGTGTACTTGGTGTTACATCACTGTTTGCAGGATCAGACTGCGTATCGATTCTGCAATACGCAATAAATCTTTCTTCAATATTCATTTTCATCTTTTTCCTCTTTCATGACTTTCATTTCTGAAAAGATACAGTCAAAGGATGAATCCAGTGGACTGCAGGCAAAGATCCCTATATGGAACTGATGTTCCCTGTTGATCCTGAACCTTCTCATACCGGAATACCGCTTTCCATTAAAGCTGTATTCCACTAATACCGTATCTTCTCTGACCCAGATTCTGTAATACATCCAGCAGATGCCACTTGCCATATCTCGATGACAGCGATCATAGCCATCGGAATGATAGACATTGCTGGCAAGTTCAGAAATCTCACCATCATGATATTCCATTCCTACTACAGCCTTACGCTGATCTTCTTCATACAGCACAAGTCCACACTGATCCAGTGCATTTTTATAGTTGAAATCACAGCGTGCCGAAAGGCAGAATGTTTTTCCCTCCACCGGCATGATTGCTTCAATACATGTGCCATCTTTTTTCAGATCTGAAAACGGCTCTGTTTCCACAATGAGTTTATCCGGTGTGGAAACGGACAGACGAGGCCGTTTCACCCACCTCAGACGGGTCATGTCAATTCTCTTTTCCATAGCAATATGATAGCAGAAAACCCGCAGTCTGAGGTGCGGGTTTACTCATTCATTCAGTCCTTTTTTTCCATTTCGATGTTGAATCCCTTGAAGTCAAACATTTCAAGAGACTGTTCAATCGTCTTCTTGTCACAGGACATATTTTCCTTGGCCATTCTGCCACGGACTGTTGCAGCATCAGAGATGCATGCAGGGCCTGCAATACATCCACCAGAGCAGTTCATACCTTCCAGAATATCTGCAGTGAACTTACCTGCTCTCAACAGCATCAGCTGCTTCTTACATTCAAAGCCGTTATCCGCAACAACTGCTGTGTATGGACCATCGCCTGCTTCCTTGGCAGCCTGCTGTACAGCACCGGCTACACCATTGGAGTGAGCGAAGTTTCTTCCATAGACTGTTCCGTATGGCTCATTTTCTTCCACAACAACATCTTCCGGATTGATATGCTTGGAAATCAGCATTGCGGCAAGTTCTTCATATGTAATGCAGTAGTCGATATAGTCGGAAATCAGTGTTTCATACTTCTTGGCTACGCATGGTCCAATGAATACAACAGCATGATCCGGATGATCTGTCTTCAGCTTCTTGGCAATGGCTACCATTGGAGACAGTGTGGAAGACTTGTTCTTCTTATACTGTTCCGGGAAGTGAATTTTCAGCATGTTAACAAATGCAGGGCAGCAAGAAGTTGTTAACGGAACACCTTCTGCCTTGTGCTTCTTGAGTTCTTCATATTCTGTCTGTGCAACAGCATCGGCACCGATCGCAACTTCGATACACTTTTCAAAGCCGAGCATTTCAATTGCCTTCATTGTCTGTGCCAGACTTGTGTTATCAAACTGCCCCTGAATGGATGGAGCAACAACTGCATACATCGGGCGCTTTTCTCTCAGGTCATTCATGACAGGCAGAATATAGGATCTGTCTTCAATCGCACCGAATGGACATGCAAGTTCACACTGACCACAGTTGATGCACTTGTTTTCATCAATCTGGCAGATGTTGTGTTCATCCCAGCTGATTGCCTGAACTGGACAGTGAGAATAACATGGTCTTTCTGTTACGACAATCGCATTGTATGGACATGCTCTTGCGCAGGCACCACATTCCTTACATTTGGAGTAATCGATTTCAGATCTGAATTCACCAATATGCATCGCACCGAAACGACATGCAGCTACGCATTCCTTTGCCATACACTTACGGCAGTTATCTGTAACTCTGATCTTCTTGATCGTACATCCATCACATGCAGCATCGATTACCTGGATGATCTGCATCGGCTTGTCTTCACGTTCGTCACTTGCCATCTTACCCATCGCAAGACGGACTCTCTGTCTTAAGACTTCTCTTTCCTTATATACACAGCATCTGACACGTGGTGAATCCAGTGATACAAGATTGCGTGCATACTTCATGATTTCATCTTCATCAACCGGGCCTCTGTTGGCAGCACGGCAGATCGTGACCAGGACGTCAAACTTGAACTGTCTGGAGTCATTGGTAAACATGTTTGCCATATTGATTTCTTTTCCTCCTCTTGGCTTTATTCAGGTTTTTTTGTCAGCCTGCGGAATGAATGTTCATACTGCATTCCGTATTCTGTTTTTTGAAGTGTTTCTTCATCGCACAGGGCTTTAATCAGGTTTCTTGCAAATTCGATGGTTGCGCCCATGCCTCTGCCTGTGATGATATTCCCATCCACAACAGACAGTTCCATCTCATAGATTCCTTCGTAGTCTGCACTGTAGAAATCCGGGAAACAGGTATAGTGCTTTTCCTTCAGCAGCCCAAGATGTCCAAAGATGGATGGTGCAGCGCATATTGCAGCAATCAGCTTTCCCTGCTGATTCCATGAAACAAGATACTGTTTCAGTTCTTCACTTTTCTCAAGGTTTTCCGTACCGAGTTTTCCCCCTGGAAGAATCAGAACATCATATCCTGTGATATCGGTATCCCTGAACAGACGGTCCGCATGAAGACGGATCTTATGAGATGTAAGTACTTCATCCGTTTCATTCATGGATATCGTATCTATCGTGATTCCGGCTCTTCTTAGCATATCAACGGTAATAAGGCCTTCACATTCCTCAAAACCATCCGCCAGAAACATCGCGCATTTCTTTATTTCAGTCATGTGAAAATTATAGCATTCTCCCATCAAATTGAGAACAGGGAAAGCATAAAAAGGGAATCTGGCGCAGAAATCATAAAAGGATTCCCTCTTCTGCTTCAGATCACATTTTCTTACAGAACCCACAAAGAAGAGAACCCTTTCGAGTTCTCTTCATCAATCTCTAACTTTCCACTGCTCTGATT
>JAEDEK010000170.1 GCA_016293365.1 Bulleidia sp.
CAGGAAAACCAGTCTGATTCAATGGATCTTCAGATGGAAAATACGTACCGTTCCATCATGGAAGGGCTGTTGTTTATTACCGGGGATGACGGACTGACAGCTTCCAAAGCCGCGGAAGCCATGCAGATCAGCATTGAGCAGGCAGAAACTGTTCTGAATGATCTGATGGAGCAGTATTATACTGCAGACCATGGGTTTGAAATAGAACATTATGGAGATACATATCGTTTTCTTTCAAAAGCATGCGTCCATGAAAGTGCACGCAGACTCTTTCAGATTGATAAAGAGGCAAGACTGTCAAATGCGGCCATGGAGACGCTGGCTATCATCGCCTATCGGCAGCCGATTACCAGAGTGGAAATTGAGGAGATCAGAGGGGTTGGTGCAGATGTCATGCTGCGTAAGCTTGAAGCCCGTGGTCTGATTCAGGAAAGCGGCAGAAGTGATGCTCCGGGAAGACCGTTTCTGTATACTGTAACGGATGAGTTCATGAATGCATTCGGTCTGACCAGTCTTTCTGAACTGCCTGATCTTCCACAGTTTGCCCAGGAAGAAAACAGCGAGGATCTGTTTCAATGAAAACAGGAAGAATACTGCTGAGTCTTTCCGTTCTGGTATGTACAGGCTGTGTTACTGCAGTTCCTTCATCAGATGATGTGAAAACAGAGGATGGAACATGCCGCAACATCAGTTATTATGATTATGGATCGCCTGTGCCACAGCACAGTGCATCCGATGACTGGTTTTCGGATGCCATTGTGATCGGTGATATGCGTGCTGGTAGTCTTGCATTGTATTCCGATCTGGCTTCAAAGGGAGCAGAAATCATTTATGAGGAAACGCTTGGTGTATACAGTCTGAAAACTTCACCGATTCAGATGTCTTCTTCCACTGCTTATGACATCCTTCTGAAATCCGACAGGAAAAAGATCTACCTGTGGCTTGGCCTGAATGAGGTTGCCTATGAGGTGTCCGACTGGGCAACAGCCTATTCAGAAGCGGTTGGTGAGATCATACAGTCTCATCAGGATGCGCAGATCTATCTGATCGGGGAATACCAGGCAGTAAGTGTTAACGGGATCGATTCTGAAACACTTGCTTCTCAGATCCATGCACAGAATGAAGCCATGCAGAAGATCGCAGAGGAGAACAGAATCTATTTTATCGATACAGCAGAGCCTCTTTCAGGGAATGATGGAAAGATTGACGGTTCGTATGTATGGGGTGGATATTCACTGAATCCGGATGGAGCAATGAAGGTGTCACAACTGCTGTTCGATCATACTGTAATGGAGGATGATCATGTCAAGAAGATCTGTGAGTAAAATGCTTGTTCTGCTTCTGCTGTGTGGATGTGCACCTAAACAGGTTCAAGGGGAAATCATACCTGTATCCAGGGAAGAGGAGATTGATGTATCTGAGCAGAATGCCATAGCAGAAACGATCATGGAAACCTTAGGCAATCAGGATGAAATGACACGGATCAAAGACCGTATGATGATCGGTATGCTTCTGGATGGCGATGCTTCTCTAATTGATGGCGGTGTTCTTTATCTTGCAGAAGAAGAGGATAATGCCGATGCGGTTGGTGTATTTGATACACAGCATCTGCAGGAGTGTAGACAGCACATACAGGATTATCTGAAACAGCAGAAGCTGAATGCGGAATACTACAGTCCGGATGAAGCATTCAAGGTTTCCAACGCTGTTGTTGTGGATAACAAAGAGAATAGAATCATTCTGATCATTCATAAGGATATTGTCAGTGCACAGAAGATTGCACAGACAGTCGTGAAAAAAACACAATAACGCCATAAAAGGCGTTATTTTTGTGGTAGAATTGTTTCGGCAAAAAAGGAGAGGTCAAAGAAATGATTGAAAGATATTCCCGTAAGGTTATGAGAGATATCTGGACAGAAGAGTCCAAGTTCCAGGCATGGCTGGATGTTGAGATCATGATTGATGAAGCATGGTCAGCACTTGGTGAAATTCCTGCAGAGGATGTGGAAAAAATCAGAAACAATGCAAAGTTCACAGTTGATCGTATTCACGAAATCGAACAGGAAACAAGACATGATGTTGTTGCATTTACAAGATGTGTATCCGAATCCCTTGGTGAAGAAAAGAAGTGGGTCCATTATGGTGTTACATCCACTGACGTTGTCGATACAGCCTATGGTCTGCGTTTCAAGCGTGCCAATGCCATCCTGAGACAGGATATACTCGACTTCATGGAAATCCTCAAGACAAATGCTTTGAAATATAAGGATACCATTATGATGGGCAGAACCCATGGTGTACATGCTGAAATCACTACATTCGGCATGAAGTTTGCATTATGGTATGAAGAAATGAAGAGAAATCTCGAACGTTTCGACGTTGCAGCCAAGGACGTAGAATGCGGTAAGATTTCAGGTGCAGTGGGTACTTTCGCAAATATCCCACCATTTGTACAGGACTATGTATGTGAAAAACTCGGTATCCAGTCTGCTGCCATTTCCACACAGATTCTGCAGAGAGACCGTCATGCGCATTATTTCTCTACACTGGCACTGATCGGTTCCTCCATTGAACAGATGGCGATGGAAATCAGACATCTTCAGAGAACGGAAGTCCGTGAAGTTGAAGAACACTTCAACAAGGGACAGAAAGGTTCCTCTGCTATGCCTCATAAGAGAAATCCGATCGGTTCTGAAAATATCTGCGGATGTGCAAGAGTATTACGCGGTTATATGGTTACTTCCTATGAAGATGTACCTCTCTGGCATGAAAGAGATATTTCTCATTCTTCCGCAGAAAGAATCATTGCGCCGGATGCAACAGAACTTCTTGACTACATGCTCAACCGTTTCGGTAATATCCTCAAGAATCTGACCGTCTTCCCGGATAAGATGGAAAAGGATATCTGGCTGACAAATGGTGTCATCTTCTCTCAGAGATTCATGCTGAAACTGATCGAAAAGGGATGGAGTCGTGAAAAGGCATACGATACAGTTCAGCCACAGGCAATCAAAGCCTGGGAAAACAATCTCAACTTCAGAGATCTGATCACATCTGTTCCTGAAGTCAGAGAAACGTTAAGTGATGCTGAGATCGAAGACTGCTTTGATCCAATGTATCACGTCCGCAATGTCGACACGATTTTCAAGCGTGTTGGCCTGCTCTGATTGATAACATACAACACAGCTGCATGATATTTGCAGCTTTTTTTTATGGATTTGAGAATTACCGGTAATCAGTATGGTGGAGGTCATAAATCATATGAGTAAAATCGATATT
>JAEDEK010000171.1 GCA_016293365.1 Bulleidia sp.
GGGAATCACCGACTTCATTGATCTGTTCTGTGATGAATGGACCTTCACCAACACGGGATGCATATGCTTTAACAATACCAATGATACGGTCAAGCTTCTGAGGAGCAACACCAGCACCTTCACACACACCTGCAGATGTAGGGGAAGAAGAAGTAACAAACGGATATGTTCCGTAATTGATATCAAGCATATTAGCCTGTGCACCTTCGAACAGAACCATCTTGTCTTCTCGCAGATATCTGTCAATAAGATCGATGGAATCTACTACCATTGGGGCCAGCCATTCTCTGATCTGTCTGAACTGTTCAATCATTTCTTCCAGATCAAATGGTTCACCACCATATACCTTTGTGATTTCATCATTTTTGACAGGCAGAACAGAACGGAGTTTTTCTTCGAAAACATCCCAGTCTACAAGATCACACACACGCAGACCGACTCTGCTGTATTTATCTGCATAACATGGACCGATACCGTTTTTGGTTGTACCGATCTTGTATTTACCACCACGTGCTTCAATCAGTTCGTCAAGACGTACATGATATGGCATCAGCAGATGGGCACGATCTGAAATCTTCAGATGATCACATGTCAGCCCCTGTTCCTTCAGCTGATTCATTTCCTTTAACAGAACAGTTGGATTGACAACAACACCAGGACCGATCACGCAAACAGATTCCGTGTTCAGGATACCGGATGGAAGAAGATGCAGAATTGTCTTCTGACCATTGACAACAACTGTATGACCTGCGTTGTTTCCGCCCTGAAAGCGGACAACCATATCAACATGTGTACCGAGAAGATCGACAACCTTACCTTTGCCTTCGTCTCCCCACTGTGTACCGACTACTACATAACCAGACATTTTTAAATATCTCCTTTATAACGTAACTATTTTAACATAAAACAGACTCATCCCTGTAAAGAAATAACTTCAATTTGCAATTATGAAACTTGTGGATGGTTCGCTCAGGCTTTTTGATGGGAATTCCTGTATAACTCATGGTAGAATGATACGTGCTGAAGAAAAGGAGAAACAAATATGAGTGAAAGAAACGCAAAAGGAAAAACACCGGAAGATTATGGCTTCCGTATGCCGAAGAATGATTTCCATATCGAACCGAATGAAAGATCAACAATCCGCAGGATCATCGGTGTCGTATCCGGTAAAGGTGGTGTAGGTAAGAGCTTTGTCACATCCATGCTGGCAAGTGAAATGCAGAGAAGGGGATACCGAACTGCAGTTCTTGATGGAGATATTACTGGTCCATCCCAGGGTAAGTCTTTCGGTATCACCGAATCCGCTATGGGGGATGGAACACTGATTTTCCCTGCTGTGACGAAAACAGGTATTCAGGTCATGACAACAAATATGATTCTGGATTCCGATGATACACCGGTCATCTGGAGAGGACCGATGGTAGCCAATATCCTGAAACAGTTCTATACAGATGTTTACTGGGATGATGTAGATTATATGTTTGTAGACATGCCTCCGGGAACCAGTGATGTACCTCTGACAGCTTTCCAGTCATTACCTCTGGATGGTATTGTAGTTGTTACATCACCACAGGAACTTGTATCCATGGTTGTTGAAAAAGCAATCAACATGGCATCTAAGATGAACATCCGCGTACTTGGATTAATCGAAAACATGTCTTATGTCAGATGTCCGGGATGTGGGGAAATCATCAAGGTATTCGGTGAATCCCATATCTGTGAAACAGCTGAAAAGTATGGCCTTCCTGTACTTGCTCAGATTCCGCTCAATCCTGCAATTGCATCCGCTGCGGATGCAGGAACGATTGAGGATCTGAAGATTGAAGAGATTGCAGGTGCATGTGATTCAGTAGAAAATCTCTGATTCTTCACACAGAATTCACCTGTAATATCTAAGATGACCGCATAGAGGTGAAATATGACGAAAATACTGATTGTCGATGATGAAGACAAGATCCGTAATATGATCAGAAAGTACGCCATTCATGAAGGTTTCATAACGGAAGAGGCGGAAAATGGTGCGATTGCTGTGGAGCTTTGTCTGAAAAATGAATATGACCTTGTCATCATGGATATCATGATGCCGGAACTTGACGGTTTTTCTGCTGTTAAGGAAATCAAGAAAACAAAGCCTGATCTTCCTTTTATCATGTTAAGTGCTTTAGGGGAGGAGTTCGACAGAATTCATGGTTTTGATGTCGGTGTGGATGATTATGTTATCAAACCATTCTCATGCAAGGAACTTATGATGCGTATTCATGCCATTCTCAAACGCACACAGGCAAGAGGAGCAGGTAATGAAGTCTTCCGCCTGGAAGGACTGTCCATTGATTTTGCCGCAAGAACGGTATCCATTGATGGAAACAGAATTACGCTGTCTCCAAAGGAATATGACCTTTTGGTATATCTTGTCAGGAATGCAGGTGTTGCTCTGACACGTGAACAGCTGTTGTCCACTGTGTGGGGATATGACTTCTATGGAGATGACCGCACACTGGATACGCATGTCAAGCTGCTGCGTAAGGACCTTGGAGACTATGCAAAGTATATTGTTACGCTCAGAGGGGTAGGTTATCGTTTTGAAAAGGCAGACTAGTCTGAAATGGAAGCTGTGTAAGTATCTGATGGTCTTCGGATTCGGCATTCTTGCAGTGATCTTCATCTTCCAGAACATGCTTCTGGAACCGATGTATGAAGAATCCAAGATCAATGCGATCAAGGAAGTGGAAAGAAATGTGGAATTCGGTCTGCAGACCGATAATTTCGATGCTTTCATCACAAGCATGCAGACCCAGAGTGATACATGTATTGCGGTATATCAGGCTTCCGGTTCAACCATTGCACAGTCACAGAATTCCAGTGGCTGTGTTCTGTATTCCCTTTCTGATAAAAAGATCTCAGGGTATATCAACAAGGCACTGGAGAGTGCGGACCACTCCCATCTTGCAAAACTGGATATGGTGCCTGTTTCCTTGACGACGGGTAAAGAAGGGAGTACGTTCCGTACCATGATCTATACAAAGATCGTGGATACTGCCGAATCCAATGCCGTTATCATGGTTGCAGCTTCGATTACACCACTGGATGCGACAATCAGTACGCTTTCCAACCAGCTGTATCTTATTATGATCTTTCTGATCACAGCTGTTCTTGCTCTGACGATTCTGCTTTACCGGAAGATTGTCAATCCTCTGATCGCCATTACAACCAATGCCAAGCTTCTGGATACCGGTGTCTATCATCCAACTGACCGTCACG
>JAEDEK010000172.1 GCA_016293365.1 Bulleidia sp.
TCTTGAACACAAATGCAGACAGTGCTTCATCTTCATTTGTTTCCATATCGATTGTCTGTCCCTTTGTATTCAGAGCCTGTACTCTGCCCTTTTCTGCATAGGATGGGAAGAATTCAGTAATCAGATCAAGAAGACGGGAGATACCTGTCTGCTTTACAGCAGATCCACAGTATACCGGATGAATATCACCATTGCGGACACCGATTCTCAATCCCTTTGCGATTTCGTGTTCGTCAAACTGTTCACCGGAGAAGAACTTTTCCATCAGATCATCATCTGTCATGGCGATTGCTTCTGCAATCTCAGCATAATAATCTTCTACCTTACCTTCAATGGCTGCAGGTACTTCCTGAGGTTCATTCGGCTTGTCATAATACCATGCTTTTCTTCTTAGGATATTGACAGAGCCGACAACCTTACGATCTTCAATGATCGGAAGTTCGAACAGGAATACGGACTTACCGAACTTTTCTCTGAGTTCTTCGATCACCTTGGAGAAGTCTGCATTTTCATCATCCAGTTTGTTGACAAAGAAGATGGATGGAATACCGGCATGAGATGCCTTCTTCCATGCGCGTTCTGTTCCTGCTTCCACACCGTCTTTTGCGGAAACGACGATCAGAGCATTGTCACCCATCATGACACCAGTGTCTTCTTCACCTTCATAGTCACGATAGCCTGGTGTATCAATGAAATTGATCTTGCAGGATTTCCATTCAACAGGAGAGAGATGGCAGTATACGGAAATGCCTCTCTTACCTTCTTCCACATCAAAGTCAACAGCAGTTGTTCCGTCAGATGCCTTACCGAATCTGTCAATCTGCTTATTGTAATAGAGTACGGATTCAATCAGCGCACTCTTGCCGGCACCGGAATGACCCAGGACAACGACATTTCTTACTTCATTTGCACGATAGTCTTTCATGGTAATCCCTCACTTCAGAACGTCCTTGAGGTCATTCAGGCATTCCTTACGGACATAGTGAATTGCCATGTTGCCTTCATAGTCCTTCTTATCCTTGTCTGCACCATGCTTGAGCAGCTGGTTGACAAGGGATGGGATACCGATATACGCAGCTCTCATTAATGCTGTGCATCCCTTGGCATCCGCAATATTAACATCTGCGCCATTTTCAATGAGCAGTGTGATGACATCATCCTTATAACCTGTTACAGCTTCCATTAAAGCAGTTCTGCCCTGTTCATCAACCGCATTGACTTCTGCACCCTTTTTGATGAGGTATTCAGCAGTTTCTGTCTGGCCGAGAAGTGCAGCTCTCATTAATGCTGTACGGCCCTTGTTATCATGGGAATTGACATCTCCACCGGCATGAACGATCATACGGCAGATATCTGTATGTCCTTTTTTCGCAGCTCCCATCAAAGCTGTCTTGTTATACTTGTCTCTTGCACGTGTATCAGCACCGTTATCGAGCAGGAAACGGACAATATTATCGTAGCCACGCTTCGCACTTCTCATTAATGCTGTACGTCCGTCTCCGTTTTTGACGTTTACATCTGCACCTTTGGAAACCTGTGCACAGACTTTGGCAAAGTCACCTGCAGCTGCTGCGTCGAAGAATTCCTGATTAACCTGATCCATAATAGTTTTCCTCCTGTCTGGTTATGATCAATTCTGATCTGTCAAAAAAGATGGACATGCGAAATCCATCTTAATAAACAGTATTTGACTCACTGAAAACCCCGTTGAAAACAATGCAGTATGTGTGATTTTTTCTGTTTTCCTGTACTTCAAAAGTAGTACCTGTCATACGCATGATCATCAACTCCAATCTTTTCGGTGAATCTTTTCTTAACATTATTCTAACGTAACCATATATCTTTGCAAGCGATTTCATTCGATTCTGGATCAATTCACACAGAATTCCTGTAATTGGTTTGTAAACGTTTTCATGTAAGAATTTTCAGTCAGGAAATCATACGATCATAGATCCTGTAGTCAGGCATTCTTGCTTCCACTTCATGATAAAAATCAGAAGAATGATTCTGAACAAGAAGATGCGCATATTCATGAAGCAGAACATAATCAAAACATTCCTTTGGAAAATGAATCAGGCGGCAGGAGATGGAAATGCGTGATCTTCCTGCAGAACAGGATCCCCATCTGCTTGTCATGTAGCGGATGGTAATCCTGGGCAGAAGCAGATGATGATTCATACAGATATCGTCATCCAGATGCTTTCTTTCTTCTACAATCCATCTGGCGATGACTTTTGACCCTTCCTGGTAGAACAGACTGCTTCTTTCCTGTGGACTGTCTTCCTTTACATGAAAGATCATGGTATCTTCATCAAAAATGATTTTCGGATGTGATGAAATCACTGTCTGGACACGATATGTTCTGCCAAGCCATACTGCATATTGGCCATCTGAGCCATCCAGCACTTTTCTGCTCCTTTGTTTCTGTACATTTCTCTGCTTTTCAATCCATGCCTGTTTCTGTTTGACAAAAGAAAGGATATCTGCCTGTTTTGTACTGAATGGAGCTCTGACAGACACGGATCCATCCTCTTCCACGCGGATGGATATGGTTCTTCCTTTTCTTCTTTGGATGGAAACTGGAACAGTTTCTGTTCCAATCATGACTTCATTTTCCTGTTTCATTGTAAAATTATACCTCCTTTTCAAATTTATGCTTGCAATTATGCATGTTTTCCTATAATATAGTTCATGCACATGGCGGCTATGGTGAAGTTGGTCAACACACTGGATTGTGGCTCCAGCACTCGTGGGTTCGAGTCCCACTAGTCGCCCCTGCAACAGGATCACTCTTCGGAGTGGTCCTTTTTTTACTTTTCCAGCTGTGATTCATAAAACAGGGAACCTGCAGGTATCATTGCCTGTGATGCAACCTTTTTTCCAATCACGTCAGTGAGTTGCGTAAAAGCGTGTTCCAGCACATAGACTTCCGGAACTGAAATCAGTTCAATTTCCTCTTTGTCAATGACATGTCCGCTGTGCAGATCTTTACAGGCAACCGGTACGTTGACCAGTCTGATTTTCATCCGTACAATGTAATTCACTGCTGCCAGATCCACAGCTGCTATGATGACTGCTGCTGCAATGCACAGCATCAGTTTTCCTGCAATTTCACGTTTCATGATTACCTCCGCCACTATAGTTATTACCCGATTCTGTAAAAACCATAAAAAAAAGGGCTCTTCAGGCATAGTTGTGGGTGGAAAATGTTATTTTCCTCAGTAA
>JAEDEK010000024.1 GCA_016293365.1 Bulleidia sp.
GGTCTATTTCTGCAGCATCCTGTACAAGGCGGGTTACGGACGCACTCCGTTCATAGGATGAGTCCCATGGATCATCGCTGCATACCTGAGCGTTCAATAGGCCACCGATCATGATCCCACGGGATGGCCCGTTACCATTGTATGGTCTGCCACTTAGAAACAGGGTACCACCAATTCCGGTACCGAATGTAACAAGCAAAAAATCATCACAGCCACGGGCATTTCCGAAACTGTGTTCTCCAAGTCCTGCGCACACAACATCATTTTCGATGTATACCGGTACATGCAATGCAGAATGTATCATGGATACAACCGGCATGCCTGTATAACCGGGCATGTTTTGGTTGGCATAGGCGATGATTCCCTGCTGTGTATCCACCTGACCACATGTACTGATCCCGATTGAGGAAACAGAGGTAAACTGCATTGCGTGAGTGATGACTTTCTGGATCACATGATCTGCACCATGATCTGCCTGGGTTTCAAATGTATCAGTAACAGTCAGTTTTCCATCTTCAAATAGACCCGATTTAATGGCAGTACCGCCGATATCATATGTCAGTATCGCCATTGTGTTTCTCCAATGCATCGACAAACCGCCTGGTGATGACCTGTGGCCGGGTAATCGCAGAACCGACGACCACTGCCCAGGCACCAAGATGCATGGCCTTAGCGGCAAGTTCAGGAGTATCCAGATGACCTTCTGCAATCAAAGGGGCATGCAGTTTATGAACAACCTGCTCCATCAGCTGTAATGGTGGGACTGCTTCGGCAATGGAAGCTTCCGTATAACCGTTCATGGTTGTACCGATCAGATCAAATCCAAGCTGTAAAGCATGCTGGCACTCCTGCAGAGTGGAGCAGTCTGCCATCAGAATCTGATCCGGATATTTTTCTTTGATGGAAGCAAAGAAAGCATCCAGTGTCATACCATCAGGACGCATGCGATCCGTCGCATCTACTGCCATGATTTCAACGCCTTCTTCCATTAAGGCATCTACTTCCTTTATGGTAGGTGTGATGTAGACAGGGGAGTCCGGATAGTCTTTTTTGATGATGCCGATGATCGGCAGATCAACTGTTTTTCTGATTTCGTGGATATCCTCTATGGAATTGGCACGGATTCCTTCTGCTCCGGACATCTGGGCAGCAAGTGCCATACGGGACATGATAAAACTGCTGTGCAGCGGTTCATCAGGAAGGGCCTGACAGGAAACAATGAGTTTTCCTCTGATCTTTTCAAGTATTTCTTTACGATTGTATTTCATGATGTAACTCCTGTTTCCATTATATGCAAATTTCGATGTTTGCACTATCGAATATGACAATTACTGTTATAATATTGCCGGTATGAATCTGTATGTATATGCTGGCAAAGACCTGTACCGTCAGGAAAAAGCCCTCGAAAAACTTCTTGAAAAATTTCAGATCGATCAGGATCGCAGGGTTGTTGTCGATGCATCTGATCGTAGAACGTTCCGGATGGAAAAAGTATTGATGGAATGCGATACCCTGTCCCTTTTTGATGAAGGAAAAAAAGCTGTCATTGTACGCAATCCATTTTTTCTAAACAGCGAAATCAGTGAAGGGGGAAAGGTCACAAAATCCGATTCTCCTGCTGTCAGAAAACGGAAGGAAAACGAACAGGCAACGAAGGAAAACAGATTGAAACTGCTGGAATCCTACCTGAAAAATCCATCTGAAGATACCGTACTGATCTTTCAATGCCATGGTTACAATGCCGATCCAAGAAAAAGTGACTACAGACTTCTTGAAAAATATGGCTGTGAAATGGTGCTGTTTGATACGATGGATGAACAGGCATTCATTCCCTATGCCAGAAAAGCTTTGAAAGATGCCGGCTATCAGCTGGAAGAAAAAGCATTTACACTGCTGATGGATCGATGTGGAAATGATACGATGCTGTTTCAGAATGCATTAGCCAGATTTGATCTGTATGGAGAAAAGAAACTGAATGACAAAGATATCCGTCATCTGGTCAGTCTGAATCCATCCATCAACGTATTCAATCTGACTTCCGGTTTTACCTCCGGCAATCTGGGACTTGCGATGGATACAGCTGCGGAAATGCTGCAGGCAGGCTATGACTATATGGCTCTGATTGCGATGCTTTCAAAGCGGTTACGCATCATGTACAATGTCAGAGTCCTGTATGAAGCAGGCCTGGATAACGAAGCCATCGGTATGCGCCTGCATCAGAAAAAAGGTTACATATACTTTGTACTGAAAGATTCATCACGTTTTACTTCCAGAAAACTGCTGAATCTTCTCAATCAGCTTGCGGAACTGGATCAGGGAATCAAGCAGGGTAATATCAGTCCACGTTATGGATTTGAACAGTTTATGATCAGAAATGGAATGGAATAGAATATGCAGTCAATACAGGAACTATATAAAGTAGGAAAAGGACCTTCCTCTTCCCATACACTGGCACCGGAAAGAGCGTGCCGTCTTTTCACAGAGGTATTCGGTACCTTTGATCATTACCAGGCAGAACTCTTCGGTTCCCTGTCCTTAACAGGGAAGGGGCATCATACCGATCAGGTTATCATTGATACACTTCCTTCCAACACAGAAGTCATTTTCTCTTTGGATTGGGATGAACCGTTTCCGAATGGATTTTATCTGAGGGCATATGATGCGACCGATGTTCTGCAGCAGAAATGGACAGTCTTTTCCCTGGGTGGAGGTTCCATTCAGATTCAGGAATACCCACTTAACTGGAATGATGAAGTGTATGCAGAATCCAGTCTGAGACAGATCTATTCCCTGCTGGATGAAAAAAACATGACTGTAACAGATTATGTATATGCACATGAACCACAGCTGAAAAAACACCTTCATGTGATTCTGGATGCAATGTGTAAGTGTGTAAGCAATGGTTTATCCGCAGATGGCATCCTGCCAGGAAAGCTCAAGATTCACCGTTGTGCCGCCCAACTGCTGGATGAAGCAGTACATGCGCCAAAAGATGCACAGCAGCGCTTACGTCTGATGGCCTATGCCTATGCAGCAAGTGAAGAAAATGCGGATGGTCATACATGTGTGACTGCACCTACACTTGGTGCATGTGGTGTACTGGCTTCCTATATGTATCATTGCCGGTATGATCTGAAGATTCCGGATGATAAACTGGTTGACTCTCTTGCGGTAGGTGGTCTGTTCGGCAATCTCATCAAGCAGAATGCAACGATCTCCGGAGCAGTCGGAGGATGTCAGGCAGAAGTCGGGGCAGCGGTTTCCATGTGTGCTGCTGCAAGCGCATTTCTGATGAATCTCAACAAGGAACAGATTGAATATGCTGCTGAAATTGCCATGGAACATAACCTTGGACTGACCTGTGATCCGGTCATGGGATATGTCATGATTCCATGTATTGAACGCAATGCCATGGGTGTAACCCGTGCCATAGATTCCGCTCAGCTTGCCCGCTACATGTCGAAAATCAGAAGACATCTGGTATCCTTTGATATGGTTGTGGAAACGATGAATGAAACGGGAAAACAGCTTCCGATTGCCTTAAAGGAAACTTCGGAAGGCGGCCTTGCCAAGGAATTTGAGGAACATCAATGACCCGTGTTGTCCATCCATTTCCACCGGTTGTAGATGAAAAAAGCAGGGTACTGATACTTGGCTCCTTTCCCAGTACGGTTTCCCGTAAAATGCAGTTTTACTATGCCAATCACAACAACCGCTTCTGGAAAGTCATGGAAATCCTGTTTGAGGAAACAATTATGGATCGGGAAGCATTCTGTCATGCCCATCATATTGCCTTATGGGATGTGATCGCCAGCTGCTCGATACAGGGAAGCAGCGATGCATCCATACGCGATGTTAAAGTCAATGATATCAATGCACTGATCCAGAACACAGAAATACATACGATCTTTACCACAGGTGCAAAAGCATTTGATCTTATGATGAAACATGTGTGCACAGATGTGCCGGTAGTCAGATTGCCGAGTACATCCAGTGCCAATGCGGCGATGCGCCTGGATGATCTGGTGGAAAAGTATCGTGTGATCGTGGAGGAAACATGTCGATAAAAAAAGCTGAACTGCTGGCACCTGCCGGCAATATGGAATCACTCAAGGCTGCCGTAGCGGGTGGATGTGATGCTGTGTATATGGGACTGACGTGCTTTTCTGCACGCGCCTTTGCGGGTAACTTTACCCATGAACAGTTTCAGGAAGCCATCGCATACTGCCATCCAAGAGATGTCAGAATCTATGTCACCATCAATACGATGCTGCATGAAACAGAGATGGAAAATGTCAGAAAGGAAGTTGCCTTTCTGTATGAAAATGATGTCGATGGTATCCTGGTACAGGATCTTGGCCTGTTCCATCTGATCCGTACATGTTATCCGGACCTGGATGTCCACTGTTCTACGCAGATGCATATCCATAATCTTAATGGTGTCCGTAAGATGCAGGCAGAAGGAGCAGCCCGCGTGGTTCTGGCAAGAGAAACACCTTTATCCCTGATAAAAGAAGCCGTAAAGACCGGAGTGGAAGTGGAAGTGTTTGTCTATGGTGCCATCTGTATTTCCTACTCAGGGCAGTGTCTGTTTTCTGCTGCAGTTAAAAACAGATCCGCCAACCGTGGTATGTGTGCCCAGTGCTGTCGGCTGCAGTATTTCAGACAGGATGGAAGCCATTTCCCGCAGGGAGATTACATCCTTTCTCCAAAGGATCTGAATGTCATTGATTCTGTGCCAAAGCTGCTTGAAGCAGGTGTTGCCTCTTTGAAAATTGAAGGCAGAATGAAACGACCTGAATATGTCTATCTGGTCACAAAAACATTTCGTGAAGCAATCGATGCATGGTATGCAGGAAAACAGTACCATGTATCAAAGGAACGTGACCGTCAGCTGAAACTGATGTTCAACAGAGGTTTTTCAAAAGGGCATCTGTTTGGGGATGATGTCAATGCCAGGATGAGTCAGTATAGACCGAATCACAGAGGCATCACCATCGGTTCTGTTATTTCCTGTACGAAAGGGAAAGTCACAGTAAAGCTGAGTGATGTGCTTCATCAACATGATGGTCTCCGTATTCTTTCCTGTCCGAAGGACATTGGTCTGCAGGCTGGAAAGATTGAAAAAAACGGAAAGCTGGTCAGTCAGGGAAATCCTGGTGATACGGTAGTTCTGACAGTTCCTGCTGATGCAGGAGCGAAAAAGGGAGATTGTCTGCAGAAAACAACGGATGTAAAACTGATCGAAGCTGTTGATCAGTGCATTGCAGAAAGCAGAAGGTGTGCCGGTATCACGCTTACCTGTACAGGAAAAGTCAATGCTCCACTGACCATTACATTACAGGATGATCGTGGCAACCATGTGACGGTTATGTCAGAGCAGCCCTGCCAGAAACCACAGAAAGCCCCGTTATCCATCGAACGGATTCAGGCAGCCTTAGTCAAAACAGGGGATCTTCCGTTATGTGTGGATACATGTGAAATTGACTGTGAACCGTTTTTTCTGCCGATCAGTGTTTTAAATGAAACACGCAGAAAAGCGATGGAACAGCTTGTCACCATGCGTACCGTTCTGCATGAAAGAACCGGCATGCAGCCTTATCAGATCAACCTGAAGAATCCTGGTATACCGGAGTATAGACTGATCGTACACTCGGATGAAGCTTTAACATGCAGGATGGAAGGGGTATGGAATGTCACGGATGGCAGAAAGGAAAACGGAGTGATGCCTGTTGTTTGTGAAGACTATCATGATACAGAGCCACTGCATCATTGCGTTCTTTCTTCCATGGGTGATTTTCTTGCGGATCATGACAGGGTGGTGGCAGGTATGACATGCAATATTGCAAACTCCTATGCCGTGGCATATTTTCTGAAGCAGGGATGCGAAGCAGTCATTTTGTCCAGTGAAGTATCGGATGAACAGTGCACAGCATTAATTCAGGCATTTGTATCCCGATACGGCTTTGTGCCACCTGTTTACAAGCCTGTTTACGGCAGAAGAAAAATCATGTACATCAAGGACTGTTTCACACAATGTAACAGTGACATCACCGATCTGCATGGAAACTTCTACAAAGTCGAACGTGAAAATGGTATAACAATGATCAATGAACCGGATGTGTATACAGACACAAATACATCTGCCTGCGGCAGTTATCTTATTCTTTCATCCGGTCAGAAAAACGGTAAGGAAATACTGGAGGAAGCTTATGAAGAAATTTCTGAACGAATTCAAGGAGTTCATCAATAAGGGAAATGCGATGGACCTTGCGGTTGGTGTTATCATTGGTGTCGCATTCAAATCCATTGTTGACTCCTTTGTCAACGACATCATCAATCCGATCATCGGCATTGCATTCTCAGTTGATTTTTCTCAGGTTGTCATTCAGCTGGGTGAAAATGTCACACTGAATATCGGAAACTTTATTTCCACAGTCATCAACTTTGTTCTGATGGCGTTTGTCCTGTTCTGCTTTGTTAAAATGGTTAACGGCATGAAGGCAAAGATGGAAAAACCGAAGGTGGAAGAAGCACCTGCAGAGCCGAAGAAGAGCGATGAGCTCAAGGCATTGGAACAGATTGTCGAACTTCTGAAGGAAAAGCAGTAAATATCCTGTATATGGCGGTAAGTAACCGCCATTTTTATCTGTTTTTTTGTTATAATTGTACGGAAATAAGGAGACAGAATGTTTTTAAAAAGAATTGAAATGCAGGGATTCAAATCCTTTGCGGATAAAACAGTGATTTCCTTTACGGATCCGATTACAGGGATTGTCGGTCCAAACGGATGCGGCAAATCAAATATATCCGATGCGGTCAGATGGGTACTTGGCGAACAGAGTGCCCGCAGTATGCGTGGGGAAAAGATGAATGATGTCATCTTTGCAGGCTCTGTCGACCGCAGAAAGGTGAATATGGCTGAAGTCACTCTTGTCTTTGACAACAGCAGCCACATTCTCAACGATGGACGGGATGAAATTGAAGTGACAAGAAGACTGTACCGGGATTCCAATGAGGCGGAATATCTGATCAACCGCAATGCGGTCAGGCTCCGTGACATTGTGGATCTTTTTCTCGATACCGGGCTTGGTAAAGACTCTCTTTCCATCATCTCTCAGGGTAATGTCGTCTCTTTTGCGGAAGCAAAACCTTCAGAAAGAAGAGGTATCTTTGAAGAGGCGGCAGGAGTTGCCAAATTCCGGAAACGGAAGATGGAATCCCTGTCCAGGCTGCAGCGGACAAAAGAAAACCTGGATCGGAGCACGGATATCCTCAATGAACTGGAAAAGCAGGTTTCCCCTTTGAAACGTCAGGCGCGTAAGGCACAGCTGTACAGGGAAAAGAAGGAAAGACTGCAGGAAATTGAAGTATCTGTACTGGTAAAGGATATCGAAGCCATTCAGAAGGAAAACGATGCATGCAGCAGGTCGTTATTTGATTATGAAACGCAGGTTTCCATTACCTCTACATCCATTCAGGTAGGGGAAGCAAAGATCGGCGAAGCAAGAAGCAGAATCAGTGAAATTGATTCCCGTGTCAATGCTCTGCAGGATGCATTCATGGCAAATGCCAATGATATCCACGCTTTGGAACAAAGAAAAACCGAGCTGGATGAAAAACGGAAATACATTGTTGAAACTGGTTCCTCCTTTCAGAAAGAAGAGGAACTGAGAGGGCTTTGTACAGAAGCACAGCTGGAATACGAAGACAGAAAGAAGCGCTATGATACACTGCAGAGGGATCTTTCATTGTTGAATGAACAGCTTTCCCAATCAGCCATCGCTCTGATGGATGCGCAGACGGATCTGGATGGAGCATCCGGCAGATTACGTTCTTTGGAAAACAGAAAACATGTTCTGGATTCCCTTTTGGCCAATCCATTCAACAACCAGCAGGGAATTTCTTCCATCATGGATGCCCGTCATTCACTGAGCGGTATTCTTGGGGTTGTCGGTCAGCTGTTTACGATTACATCCGGCTATGAAGAGGCCTTATCAACAGCTTTGGGTGCTGCGATGAACAATATCGTCACATCCGATGAGGCTGCAGCACGGAATGCCATCCGGTTTCTTAACCGGAACATGTCCGGTCGTGCCACATTTCTGCCGTTAAATGTATGCAGGCCAAGATATATCCGTAAAGAGGATGAAATCATTGCTTCCAATACGGAAGGATATCTTGGAAAAGCAAGTGATTTTGTAGCGTGTGAACCTCGTTTTCAGTGCGTTTGTGAATCGCTGCTTGGCAATGTACTTGTCGTTGACCGCATGGAAAGCGGCAACAGCCTTTCTGCTTTGACAGGCAGAAGATACAAGATTGTTACGCTGGATGGAGAAGTGATTCATACCGGTGGTTCCATGACCGGTGGTAAGACAAAACATAACACCAACATCGTCACGATGAAAAAGGAGGCACAGGAAATCGCTTCTGCAATTGGCAGCATGAAGGCAAAAGTCGAGCTGTATACAAAGGAAGTCAGTGAAGCAAACCGGAAAAAGAATGAAATTGCGGCGGCGATTCAGGAAAAGCGTTTCTCTGTAGCGGCGATTGAACCGGTTGTGGAAGCCAAAAAGGCCAAATATGACAAACTGTGCAATCAGCTGGCACTGTTAAGTCCAAATGGTTCGGATGGTGAAAACCAGTATGATGCCCATGTCAATGATCTTGTCGTAAGACTGAATACAGCCTATTCCCGCAAGGATGCGATTTCAGAAGAAATCAAGGCAAAGCGGAATGAAAGAGTTGCCATCATGCAGGATCAGGAACGAACAGAAGCCCAGATCCGTCAATTACGAAAAGAACTTTCTTCCCTGAATGACAACATCAATGCGATCAAAATCGAACAGGGAAAACTGGAAACACGTCTGGAACACTGCATGAACCGTTTATCTGGTGAATATCAGATGACATACGAGTTTGCATCGGAAAAGACTGTGGAAGAGCCTTTGGAAAATGCCCGCGAAGAAGTGGCAAGACTGCGTGAGGAAATCGAGCATCTTGGCAATGTCAATATGAATGCGCCGGAAGAATACGAAGAAGTCAACCAAAGATATGAAACTCTTTCTGCACAGATTCAGGAACTGTCTGAAAGCAGAGACAAGATTCTGGCAGCCATTGAGGAAATGGATACTGTCATGAAGAAGCAGTTTACTCAGACATTTACCGCCATCAACAAAGAATTCAATACGATTTTCCAGTCTTTGTATGGTGGGGGTAAGGCATCTCTTTCCCTGGTGGATCCAGAAGACGTGCTTAACAGCGGTATTGATATAGAAGCCCAGCCGCCAGGCAAAGCCGTTACAAACAATATGCTTTTCAGTGGTGGTGAAAAATCACTGATTGCCTTATGCGTCCTGTTTGCAATTTTGAAGGTCAAGCCATCTCCTCTGGTCATTCTTGATGAAGTTGAGGCAGCTTTGGACCCTGGTAACGTCGGTCGTTTTGCGCAGTTTCTGCATAACTACACAGATACAACCCAGTTTGTGGTCGTCACCCATCGCGTTGGAACCATGGAAAAGGCGGATATCCTGTATGGGGTCACCATGCAGAAACAGGGTGTCAGCCAGATGCTGAAGGTTGAATTGAAGGATGCCATGAAAATGGCAGAGAAGGAAGGTGAACAGGTATGAGTTTTCTTTCGAAACTGAAAGAAAAGTTTACAAAAAAACAGGATAAGGGGCAGTACCTGTCCGGTTTTGCCAGATCCAGACAGTCTTTTTCCGATAAGCTGAATGGTCTGGAACATACATTCAACGGTGTGGATGACGCATTCCTGGAGGAGCTGACCATCATCCTGCTGGAAAGCGATGTCGGAATTGAAACAGCGGATCTGATCTGTGATCATCTCAAGGATGCCGCAGCAGATTATCCAGTGGTTTCCTTTCGATGGGCAATGAATTTTCTGATTGAGGAAATGAGAGCCATCTATGATGAAGTACCGGATGCACCGATGAAATGGAATGAGGATGGAACAACAGTCATCTTCCTGGAAGGTGTCAACGGTTCCGGCAAAACAACCACAGCCGCAAAGCTGGCAAAGATGTGGAAGGAGCAGGGAAAGAAAGTTGCCTTTGTAGCAGCTGATACATTCCGTGCCGGTGCCATTGCTCAGCTTGCTCTTTGGGGGGAAAGACTGGATATACCTGTGATCAAAGGCATTGAAAACGGGGATCCAAGTGCAGCCATTGTCGATGGATGCCGTTATGCAAAACAGAATCAGATCGATGTACTGATCTGCGATACAGCCGGACGATTACAGAACAAAGCAGGACTGATGCGTGAGCTTTCCAAAATGAACCGTGTATCGGGTCGTGAAATTGAAGGTGCTCCACATAATGTATGGCTTGTACTGGATGCAACAACCGGTCAGAATGGTCTTGCCCAGGCGCAGCAGTTCTATGATGCCACAACGCTTTCCGGTATCATTCTGACAAAGATGGACGGTACGGCAAAGGGCGGTATTGTCATCGCAATCAAGCATAAGCTGCATATTCCGGTGCTGTATCTTGGTCTTGGAGAACAGCCGCAGGATCTGCGCCCATTTGATCTGGATGCCTATCTGTACAGTATTTCATCGGGATTGAACGCCGATGAATGATAGATTTGAAATCAATGATCTGCTGGATGCCTATGGTGTACTGCTGACGGAAAAACAGCAGAAAATCGCAGATCTGTACTTTCATGAAGACTGCTCCTATCAGGAGATTGCCGAAATGGAAGGAATCAGTCGTGCCGCTGTCTATGATGCGGTACATAAATGCAGAGTTGAACTTGCCCGCTATGAATCCCTGCTGAATCATGTCAGGCATGCAAAGATCCGTTCTTCCCTGTATGACAGAATAGAAAACATCACACAGGATGAGAATGTTCTCACCCTGATCGAAGAGCTTCGAAATACAGAAACACAGGAGGTAATATGACAAAGGTAATTTCCGTTAATTCAGGTTCATCATCTTTAAAGTTCCAGCTGTTTGAAATGCCGCAGGAAACAGTACTGACAAGTGGTCAGGCTGAAAGAATCGGCCAGGAAATGGGACAGTTTACAATCAAGGTCAATGGTGAAAAGCATGTCAGTCAGACACCGATTCCAGATCATCAGAAAGCAGTCGATCTGCTGCTGCAGGCACTTGTCGAATATAAGATCGTAGACAGCCTGGATGAAATCAAGGGTGCAGGTCACCGTGTGGTACAGGGTGGTTCCTACTTTGATGATTCTGCTGTTGTTACAGAAGATGTCGTCGCAAAGGTGGCTGAACTGGCAGATCTTGCTCCACTGCATAACCCGGCACATCTTGTCTGCTATGAAGCATTCAGAAAAGCATTGCCATCCATTGGCCATGTATTTGTCTTTGATACGGCATTCCATCAGACAATGCCAGCTGAAGACTATCTGTTCCCGGTACCATATGACTGGTATACACAGTATGGTGTCAGAAGATATGGTGCCCATGGTACATCCCATTACTATGTATCCAGAAGATGTGCAGAACTGATGGATCGTGATATCAACGGCATGAACATCATCACATGTCATCTTGGCAATGGCGCATCTTTGACAGCGATCAAAAACGGAAAGTCCGTCAACACATCCATGGGTCTTGCACCGCTGGGCGGTATCATGATGGGTACACGAAGCGGTGATATTGATCCTACGGTTGTCTTCTACATGGCCAAAAAGCTCAATGCATCCTGGGATGAAATGGATACATATCTCAATAAAAGAAGCGGTATGCTTGGGGTATCCGGTATCTCTTCCGATGCAAGAGACATCCAGCATGCATATGAAAACAATGATGAACGTGCAGTCCTGACCGTCAATCTGTATGTCAACCGTATCATCAATGTACTTGGTGGTTACCATGCGGAACTCGGTCATGTCGATGCCATCGTCTTCACAGCTGGTCTTGGTGAAAATGACGTTGACATGAGAGAACGCGTACTGAGAAAGTGTGAAGAAGCACTTGGTCTTTCCATTGACTATGATCTCAATCGCAGTGCAAGAGGTAAAGAAGTCTGCATCTCCAATGCAGATTCCAGAATTGCAGTCTATGTCATTCCGACAAATGAAGAGCTTGTCATTGCCAGAGATACAGTCAGACTGCTTGGACTTTGATCATGGGATTTGACAGATTACTGCAGCAGATTGAAAATGCGAAGATCATTACGATCTTCCGTCATACCAATCCCGATTGCGATGCCCTCGGATCACAGTTTGGTCTGAAAAACTGGATTCAGGACAACTATCCGGATAAACAGGTATATGCATTGGGTTACGATGCACCAAATCAGGGGGTATGGCCGAAAAGCGATGAAGCAGGGGATGAAGTCATCGCACAGTCTTTTGCGATCGTTGTGGATACAGCCAATACGGAACGGATCGATGATCAGCGTTTTGCCAGTGCATCCAGCATCTTCAAGATTGATCATCATCCTGAGCGATCTTTCTATGGAGATGATCAGATTGTGGATGAAAGTGCTGCTGCTACATGCCAGATTCTGGCGGATTTCCTTGCTTACTGCAAGGAAAGCAAGGTTTCTGTTACAACAGCGGAAAGACTGTACGCAGGCATGCTGACAGATACGCTGAATTTCACGACATCCAATACAACGGCTGCATCCCTGCGTGCAGCAGGATATCTGTGTCAGTTCGGTGTGGATATTCCATCGCTTTCCCGTACGTTGTTTGACCGGTCCTTGAACGGATTCCGTTTTTCTGCCTGGATCCGCAGCAATGTTACGGTTCAGGATGGCCATCTTGGCTATGCTGTGATTCCAATGTCCATCATGGAAGAATATGACATGAGTGCTTCCAAAGCCCGCAGTTTTGTGGATGAATATGGGCATGTCAGAGAATTTGAAGCATGGTGTGTGTTCACCGAAAAACAGGGCGAAAACGGATCCTTGTATGATGGATCACTGCGCTCGAAAACGATCAGAATCAATGATATTGCTGAAAAATATCATGGCGGGGGACATGTAAACGCTTCCGGTGTCAAGAATCTGACACGCACACAGGTGGATGAAATACTGGATCTGATCAATAAAAGAATACATGTGTAAAATCCTGTATGGATTTCATGTGAATTTTGGATTGTCAAGTATTGATTGCATGATATTTCATGCTAATATTATTAGGCCATATTAGGAGGATAAATTTTTATGGAAATTATGAACAAGAAGATGATTGCTGAAGCAGTTGCAGAAAACCAGAATATTACAAAGAAGCAGGCAAATGCCATCGTTGACTGTGTATTTGATACAATCTGCGAAGCTCTGAAGGATGGTGCAAAGGTAGATATTACAGGTTTCGGCAAGTTCGAAGTCAAGACAAGAGCTTCCCGTACAGGTATCAACCCACAGACAAAGGAATCCATTGAAATCCCTGCAACAAAGGTTCCAGGATTCAAGGCTTCCAAGACTCTCAAGGATCTGGTTCGTTAATCCATAGTTTTATAGGTAAAAGGGACTGACAACAGTCCTTTTTTCATGCATGAAAAAGGAATGAGCTGCTACAGTTCATTCCTGATTTCAATCATACGTTTTCTGACATCATCATAGATGGCTTCCGGTACAAGGGATCTGAATTCGCCATCGTTATAGGCGATTTCCTTGACGGCGGAAGAAGAGAGGAACGAATATTCCGGACGTGCGATCAGGAATACGGTTTCGATCCTGCCATCCAGCATCATATTGGCAGTTGCCTGTGTCAGTTCATATTCATAGTCGGATACGGCACGGATTCCTCTGACAATTGCGTCAATTCCATGATCTGATGCAAATTTGACCGTCAGACCATCATTTACCATGACACGGATTCTATCCGCACAACTGAGTGAAGCGATGGAACGGTGAATCATATCAACTCTTTCCTCAATGGAAAACGTACACTTCTTACGCGGGTTGTGGGAGATGATAACGATGACTTCATCAAACAGTTTTGCGGCACGTTCAATCACATCGACATGTCCCAGTGTAATCGGATCAAAGGATCCAGGATAACAAGCTTTCATACTACCTCCAGCCAGTTACAAGTGTAGTCATAATCATCCATTTTGTAAAGGATTTACAGATGTAAGCGCTTCGCTTTGTGAAATAATCAAATAATTCACAAGCACTGAAAATCTTTCATTTTTTCGTTTAGAACTGCTTGAAACAATCTTGTGAATGTTCTAACATTAACATGCGAGTTTAAGGAGTAAATACGACTATGAGTAACAGTTTTACTGATTTAAGACAGAAAGCAGGAGAAGGCAAAAAGAAAGTCATCTCCGTCACATGTGCCCAGGATGAAGCAGTTCTGGAAGCAGTGAATGAAGCTCACCAGATGGGAATCGTTGATGGTATTCTTGTCGGTGATGAAGCAAAGATCAGAGAAATCGCATCCAGAATCGGCATGGATCTTTCTGATTACAGAGTCGTGAATGAAACAGACAATGTACAGGCTACATTGACAGCTGTGAAATTTGTACATGATGGAGAAGCAGACATGTACATGAAGGGACTTGTTCCTACAAAAGACTTCCTGAAGAGTGTTCTGAACAAGGAAGTTGGTCTGCGTACAGGAAAGACACTTTCCCATGTATCCGTCATGAAGGTACCTTCCATTGAGCGTCTGCTGTTTCTGCAGTGGATGTCGCAAAGGCATGCGGTGTAGATACACCTCGCGTTGCACCATTAGCAGCAGTGGAAGTCGTTAATCCGAAAATGCCTGTTACAGTCGATGCGGATGAGCTGAGGAAAGCAAATGAAGCAGGTGAAATCACAGGCTGTATCGTAGATGGTCCATTATCCATGGATATTGCATTGGAAGAAGCAGCTGCCATTGAAAAGGGTGCACAGGACCGTCCATGTGCTGGAAAAGCAGATATTCTTTTGTTCCCGGATATTCATGCCGGTAACCTTGTCTATAAGACAATGGCTCACCTTGTTCCTGGCATTGAAATCGGTGCAATGCTTGTCGGTACAAGTGCTCCTGTTATTCTTGCATCCAGAAGTGACTCCAAGGATGTCAAGATCAACTCCATAGCCCTTGGTGCCGTATTAGCAGAAAACATGAAGAAAGTGAATGGTTGATTAAACAATGGGAAAGAAAATTCTGGCGATCAATCCTGGTTCCACATCTACCAAGATCGCATTATTCGATGATGAAACATGTATCAATGAAGTTGGACTCGATCATCCTGTATCACAGATGAATCAGTTCCCGACAACATTTTCACAGCTCGATTTCCGTTATGAAGTCATTACGGATTATCTGAAGTCCATCAGCTTTGACATCAATACACTGGATGCCTGTGTAGGTCGTGGTGGCTACCTGCATCCGATTGAAGCAGGTACATATACCGTCAATGATGCGATCAGACATGATCTGGAAATCGCACTCAACGGTGACCATGCAGCAAACCTTGGTGGTCTTTTAGCTCGTAAGATCGGTGATCAGGTAGGATGCCCATCCTATATCGTTGACCCGACAGCAGTCGATGAACTGCAGGATGTTGCAAGACTTTCCGGTATGCCGGATATTCAGCGTGTATCCAAGATTCATGCCCTCAATATGAGAGCGGTTGCACGTGAATATGCCAAGAGCATCGGAAAGAAGATGGAAGATCTTGTTATGATCGTCAAGCACATGGGTGGTGGATGCACAACTGGTCTTCTGTCTCATGGCAGAATGATCGATATGTTCAATGGTCTGGATGGCGATGGTGCCTTTGCTCCGACAAGATGTGGTGCAGTTCCGGTTGGAGATCTGATCCGTCTTTGTTACTCCGGTAAGTATCCGGATGTGGATGCCATGATGAAGCGTGCTGTCGGTGATGCCGGTATTGCTGCATATCTTGGAACAGCTGACATGAGAGAAGTCAACAAGATGATTGAAGCCGGTGATGAAAAGGCAAAGCTTGTCAAGGAAGCATTCATTTACCAGCATGCCAAGGATGTCGGTTCTCTTGCGGCTGCCAATAAGGGTCATATCGATGCGATCGTTCTGACTGGTGGTATCGCCTATGACGCGTCCGTTACTAGGGAGCTGACAGACTATCTTTCCTGGATTGCTCCGGTAGCAGTGATTCCTGGCGAAAGAGAAATGATCGCTCTTGCTTTGGGTGCATTACGTGTACTCAATGGTGAAGAAGAAGCAAAGACATATTACGCGGAATAAGAATTGGTATTAACCATTTAAGGAGGATATAAATAAAATGGCTAAGAAAGTAGTAATTGCGAGTGCATGTCGTACAGCCATCGGTAAGATGGGTGGGCAGCTCAGCTCTGTACCTGCAGTTGATCTGGGTGCAGTTGTCATCAAGGAAGCAGTCAGAAGAGCAGGACTGAAGCCTGAACAGGTTGACCATGTTTACATGGGTAATGTTATCCAGGCAGGTCTTGGACAGAACCCTGCAAGACAGGCATCCCTTAAGGCTGGTCTTCCGGTTACAACACCGGCAGTTTCCATCAACGTTGTATGTGGTTCCGGTCTGAACTGTGTCAACATGGCAGCTGAAATGATCATCGCAGGTGATGCGGATGTCGTTGTTGCCGGTGGTATGGAATCCATGTCCAATGCTCCATACGTACTGCCACATGCACGTTTCGGATACAGAATGAACACACCAAAGGATGGTCTTGTTGATGCGATGGTTCATGATGCATTATGGGATGCATTCAATGACTACCACATGATGATCACTGCTGAAAACGTTGCTGATCAGTGGGGTCTGACACGTGAAGAACTCGATGCATTTGCAGCTGCTTCCCAGAACAAGGCATGTGCAGCAAGAGATGCAGGTAAGTTCAAGGATGAAATTGTTCCAGTTGAAATCAACATGGGCAAGAAGAAGGGTATCGTTACAGTTGATACAGATGAAGGACCACGTGATGGTCAGACACCAGAAGTTCTTGCTAAGCTGAGATGCTGCTCCGGTAAGGAAGGCGGCGTTGTTACAGCAGGTAATGCTTCCGGTATCAACGATGGTGCAGCTGCACTTGTTGTCATGTCTGAAGAAAAGGCAAAGGAACTTGGTATCACTCCAATGGCTACATGGGTTGCCGGTGCTCTTGGCGGTGTTGATCCATCCATCATGGGTGTTGGTCCTGTTGCTGCAACAAGAAAGGTCATGGAAAGAACAGGTCTTACCATTGAAGACTTCGATCTGTATGAAGCAAATGAAGCATTCGCTGCTCAGTCTGTCGCTGTAGGTAAGGACCTGAACTTCGACATGAACAAGCTGAATGTCAATGGTGGTGCAATTGCATTAGGTCATCCTGTAGGAGCTTCCGGTGCAAGAATCCTTGTCACATTACTGTATGCAATGCAGCAGAACGACGCTCATAGAGGTCTTGCTACACTGTGTATCGGTGGTGGTATGGGCTGCGCTACTGTTGTAGAACGTTAATGCAAAGGTGAATCCATGGGATACGTAGATTATGAAGTAAAGGGTGCTGTCGGCATTGTTACAATCAACCGTCCAAAGGCACTCAACGCCCTGAATTCTGAAGTACTGGATGATCTGAGCAGTGTATTTGACAGCATTGATCTTGAAACAGTACGCTGCGTCGTACTGACAGGTGCTGGAGATAAGAGCTTTGTTGCCGGTGCGGATATCGGTGAAATGAGCACATTGACACAGGCTGAAGGCGAAGCATTCGGCAAAAA
>JAEDEK010000173.1 GCA_016293365.1 Bulleidia sp.
ATGTGGAAGCATTCGGTGTCTATCACACAGAACGTGGTACAGAATGCTTTGTCAAAGCAACCGGTACAATTGAAGTGGAAGCAATGACAAAAATTCTCAAGGAAAATGACGTCAGGGTAGATCGTGTCATTCAGACAACCAAAGAAGGAAAAACAGTCGAATACGATCCGAAAAAGATCTGATCAGAAAGGTGTGAACATGTATTCACGCCTTTCTTTATTTTCTGCACCATATGCCGATATGTACCAAAAATGGAAACAGAGAGTAAAAAATGTTTCCAGTTTATGAAAAACGGACTATAATGACTGCTGTACGCATACATGACAGGAGGAAAACAGTTATGAAAATCATGAAATATTTATGCGCAGGTTGCATGGTATTATCTTTAGGTGCGTGTGCATCCACAGCCACTTCCAGCAGCAGGCAGTCTTCTTCAGATGACGAAACATCATCCAGAGTGACAGTGAAGTATGAATCCGTATATGACGATTCTGAAGGTTACTCAACACAGACATTCCATGAAATGACATATGACATGGTCAAAGGATGGGCGCCAAGAAGAATGAGCCAGGATGATGGTCTGACATATCTTGCACGTGGACAGAAGGATTCCATTGAAGTGCATTTCATTGAAGGTGGCAGTGATACAGAAGCAATGAAAGCCTACATCGAATCTGAAGATATGAAGACATATGCAGATGCAGTTGTTTCCACAGAAGAAATGGAAATTGCCGGTAAGGAAGGTCTGTATGTACAGGCAATTGATACTGTAACAGCTACAATCATGGCAGATGGAAACAAGGACTTCTATATGATTCCATCAGATGGAGGATTCTACTTCATCAGCTTCACATTTGATCCATACGGCAAAGTGGATTACAGCAATGCCTACGCGCATATCGTAGATTCCATTACAATTGGCTGATTTTGACAATGACAGCAGTGACTCTGCTGTCATTTCTGTTATAATTGCGAATATCCTTATGGAGGTATGAATGATGGATATCAATGATCTGATTTTCTATATTCTGGATGCTGTGATTATCGTCATGCTGGTAAGATGGCATGCAAACTGCCGTAAGATCCGCATTGAAACAAAGATCGGCGCAAAATGGATGATTCCTGTGCTGTTTCTTGTTGTGGCTGTGATCGGTTTTTTCAAATATCAGGATGATCCTGTCTTCCGGTTTATACAGACAGGTGCATTGATTGTATGTGCCATACTTTACTATACCGTGCGCTCTGGCCTCAGTGATGACGGGGTAGTCATGATGGGGGCTTTGACAAAATGGGACAAGGCAGGCTCGATTACACTTAATAAAAAAGAGTCCTGCATTATCTTCAAACTGCGTGGAAGAACAGCCGCACTGTATTTTGATCCAGACCAGCTTGATGATGTCAGACAATTCCTTGCACAAAGAGCAATCAGCCATAACAAATCCGCGTGATTTCCTATATAATAGACATGCTTTTATAAATACAGGAGTAAATAACATGAGTGATATCAGTGAAAAGATTAAAAATGCTGTTTCTGTTTCCGTAAAGGAAGCGTTTGGGGAAGAATGCCCGGATCAGATGGTCATGGTCGAAAGACCAAGAGACCCGAAAATGGGTGACTTCTCAACAAATATTGCAATGCGTCTGGCGAAGGCTTTGCATAAAAAGCCTGTAGACATTGCCAACGAACTTGTTGGTGTATTAAGAAATAACCTGCCTGAAGCTTCAGATATTTCCGTGGCAGGACCAGGTTTCATCAACTTTGTCATTTCTTCCAGTGCATTGACAGATGTCATCAATGTCATTCTGAACATGGGAAATGACTATGGTAAATCAGAATCCGGTAAGGGTGAGAAGGTTCTTGTGGAATTTGTATCTGCAAACCCGACAGGCGACCTTCATTGTGGACATGCAAGAGGTGCTGCATGGGGTGACGCGTTATGCAGAATCATGGATGAAGCAGGCTATCAGGTAACAAGAGAATACTATGTCAATGATGCCGGTAATCAGATTGATATGCTGGCGGAATCCATGTACAGCCGCTATTGCGAACTGTATGGTGTGGAATATCCGTTACCGGAGAATGGATATCATGCCCAGGACATTGTTGAAGTCGCAAAGAAGATCAAGGAAAAAGATGGTGACAGGTGGCTGAATAAGGACAAGAGTGAATGGGAAGATTACTTCAAGGATGAAGGTATTGAAATGAAACTTGACGTCATCCGTCAGGACCTTGATCTGTATCGTGTTCACTTTGATGAATGGACACATGAACGTTTCTTCTATCAGAATGATGCGGAAAGAATTAAGAAAGTCATCGATGATCTGCGTTCCAAGGATCTTGTCTTTGAACAGGATGGTGCTGTATGGTTCAGATCCACACAGTTCGGAGATGATAAGGACAGAGTACTGCGTAAGAATACAGGCCTTCTGACTTATCTGACACCGGATATTGCCAACCATGTATACAAGTTTGAAAGAGGATATGATACTCTGATCAATCTGTGGGGTGCTGACCACCATTCCTATGTCAAGAGAATGAAGTGTGCGATGGAAGCACTTGGTTACGATGCTGACCGTCTACAGGTGGACCTTATTCAGATGGTACGTATGGTATCCAATGGTGTGGAAGTCAAGATGTCCAAGCGTACAGGCAATGCGATCACAATCCGTGAACTGTGTGAAGACGTCGGCGTAGATGCAGCAAGATGGTTCTTTGTATCCAAGGAACTCAATACACAGATGGACTTTGATATGGATCTTGCCAAGCAGAAAAACAATGACAATCCTGTCTATTATGTTCAGTATGCCTATACAAGAATGTTCAATATTCTCCATAAGGAAGGTACACCTGAATTCAGATCGGTTGAACATTATGATCTGTTAAGTGATCCAAAGGAAATTGAACTGACAAAGCAGATTGCAGAATTCCCGAAGAAGGTGGAAGAAGCTGCCAAGCATCGTGCTGTCAACCGTATCTGCAACTACTGCTATGATCTGGCAAAGCTGTTCCACAGTTACTACAATTCCTGCAGAGTCAACGATCCATCCAATCCTGAGCTGACAAACCAGAGACTTGGACTCGTTAATGCCGCTATGATCACAATGAAAAATGCTCTTGATCTGATCGGTGTTTCTGCTCCGGAAAAAATGTAAAAT
>JAEDEK010000174.1 GCA_016293365.1 Bulleidia sp.
GGTATTTTTCAATATATTCATCCTGGATCGGAGACTTTCTCTGATTGATCAGATCCACCTTTTCCTTGACGATATCCACTGCCGTAACATGGTTATGCTGGGCAAGCAGTACCGCAAGAGAAAGGCCTACATAGCCTGTACCAGCCACAGCAATATTACATGGCTGTTCTGTTACAGGTACAGACTCTTCTGTGATTTCTACTGTATCATCTTCAAAAAGATCCGTTACTTCAAAACCAAGTGTTTCACCTAGAATCTGCAGCTGATCTACAGTTGGAATATAGTCACTGTTTTCAATGCGGCCGATCATGGCACGGTTAATACCAGTTGTTTCAGCTAGCTGAGCCTGTGTCATTCCCTTCTTCTTACGTAATGTATGGATGGTATCCACAAGTTTATCGATTGACAGTTTTTTCATCTCATTACCTCATATTCTGTTTTAAGCAGCATTTTATTCATGATCACAGCAGATTTTCTACTGTTTCATACTAGATTAATTTTAATCTTCAAATTACCAAAGTCAATGAAATGGAATAAACTTCTTATGATTCTGTTTTAAACTGCATTTTAAACAATTGATATCCTATGATACATATGCATCAGCAAACACATTACAGATCCCTTACCATTTTTTCCAGCCTGGATGTGATTTACTCCAAAGACAGTAAAAAGACAAGGATCCTGCATCTGCACTCCCCTTGTCCTGTAATTGTGATCAATCCAGATCAGCTTTTATACGTCCAGACGGTTTCCGACAACTTCCAGCAGCAGTTTTCCAAGTGAGTAGGAAGTATCAATCTGATCTTTCAGGAAATACATCGTAACACCATTGTTTTTCAGATCATTGGCTGTAACGACGAGCTGTTCGAGATTGTCTGCAAATTCATCCATGGAATCCACAACAATCACATCAAACTTCTTTTCCATGCCGTTTCTGACAAGCTTTGTAAACTGTGGACGTACAGTTGTGTCTTCAGATGTATCTGTATATGTTTCTGTTACAGTCCATCCTGGATGCTGTGCGACTGCTTCTTTCAATACAGCAAGCTTTTCATCCATTGTGCTCTTTGCATCATCTGATGCAAAAGGAATGTTGCAGTAAAGTGCAACCTTTACTTCTTTGTTTTCGTTCATCATTGTCATGTCATCTCCTTTTTGTTCTGTGCCTTTTACTTCTTTGTTCTGATCATAGTCTTTCATAAATTATTCTTATTACGCTTCCTTTTCCATCCCAGTTCTCTGATACGGGATAATACTTCTTCGTTTCCTTTCTCCATTTCTCTGATCATTCTGATATAACCTTCAATACCACCACAGTCATCCATTAACTGATCACCATCTCCACTGATCATCACCGGACGTACGTAAGTGCATACTTTCGCAATTGCTTCCTTCAGTTCTCTTTCATTCACTCTTGCTGTATGCAGCAGGTATTCCGCATCAGCCTTGACAGTGATGGTAAACTTCCAGTCTGTATCATATGTATATAACAGCTGCTTGACAAAGCCTGTCACATCCGGCTGAGAAGCTGGATCGTTATCTGCATACTTCTTTGCTTCCTCCATGCTTTCCTGCAGATCTTCATTGAATTCTTCAATCATCAGATCCATGCCATTTTCCACCTGGAAGATATTGTATACAGGCAGTGTTTCATTAACCTCAAACGGGTTATCTACTTCATCCATCAATTCATTCATTTCTGCTGCCTGTATTGTATACTGCCTGAGTGCTTCAACAATATATCGATAGCTTTCCTGATGAAGGAATCTATAGGAAGGTCCGGTATATTTGCTTCGCATCCATTTTTTTGGACTTCCACCCTTATAATCATCATCCCAATGATCCAATGACTTATCACGGAATGGATTTCTGAAGACAAGTCCTATCAGCTTCTTCCACTGATCGACACTGTTTTCTGTTACCCACTGTAAGTCTTTATACAGCAATGCATATTCATGCTCGTGGGAGTTATTGAATCCAAATGCCTGATTAATGGCATAATGCAGGTTATGTAATGGAAGAATATATGGAACAAGAATATCCCTGGAGAAGGATTTTCCATATCTGATCCCGCATAATCTTCGATACTCTTTTTTGACTTCCTCATCCAGTTCAATATGTAATAAAGCGATATCCGGATGAATTTTGAACTTTTCACCTTCTTTTTCCGTAAATACCGGTTTGAGATGTGCTATATCTTCAAACATAGGGAAGTTGAGATCTGGTAACAGCTGTTTCATCATGACTTCCGTACTGCTTTTTTCAAGAAGATGATCACCTGTTTCCTGAAGATCTGAGTTTCGAATCACCATATTCATGAATGTCTTTTCTCTTGCACGAAACCGTTCTACGGCTTCTGCCCCTATACTTTTCTGTTCCGAGTTGTATATCACCTTCTGATAGGGCATGTGTGTTTTGACAGTTGTTACAGATACATTCAGTTTTTCTGCAATCTGTTCCAGTGTATATCCTTCATCAAGCAGTTTCATAATATCATGATGAAGTTCTGTATCGATGGCACCTGAAGTAATAAGAAGCTTTATTGCCTTGGTTCGGGAAATGGAGAATTTCTCCATAACCTTGCTGATGTTGCCATTAGGATGATCCGCATCAACCGTTGAATGGTAATACTTTGCTACCTGTTTGATAAATTCCAAATCATACTTTTTCATGTAATCTCCTGTAATCAGATATCTGTTTTCGTTTGTGAGATGTCTGCTGTTACAAATCGATTTTATATTGTAAAATATAAATTGTCAATACAATTTACAAATCGTCAACGCAAAATACTCAAAGAATATTGCTTAAAAATGAAAAAAACGTGTATATTTTCATTATTTCTTATCAATTTCTTATAAAAATGATGATTTCTGGAGTATCTGATGACAATCAATGAATGATCTGTCTATATGAAACAGAGATAAGAGAAGATAATTAATTGTATCTATCACGATAACCAGAAGAACATTATTATACTAACTGCTCTGTATTGACTCTCCTATTGCCTTGCAATAAACCCATGAGCTGAAAGAAATGTACCGTGATCTTAATAAGAACTGTTCGTATGAAAAAACACCTGCCAGACCTGATTATCTGATTCAACTGTTTGAAGAAGCAGATCCTGCCTGTTACAAAGAATTTGTTCAACTATTA
>JAEDEK010000175.1 GCA_016293365.1 Bulleidia sp.
TCTGCTGGATACCTTTTCCATCATGGATAACATCTATCTGCCATTAGTTCTATCCGGCAGAAAACACAACACATTATGGAAAGACCTTGAACCGATCGCAAGACAGCTTGGCATCATGGATATCCTGCATAAATATCCTTATGAAGTATCCGGTGGTCAGAAACAGAGGGCAGCTGTTGCCAGAGCTCTGATCACACATCCTGATCTGATTCTTGCCGATGAACCGACTGGTGCCCTGGATTCCAGATCCACAGGTGAACTTCTTTCCCTGTTTGAATCCATCAATGCTTCTGGCCAGACGATTGTCATGGTTACCCACTCCACTGCCGCTGCAGCCCATGCAGGAAGAGTACTGTTCATCAAGGATGGTGAAGTATTCCATCAGATCTATCGTGGTAACAAGAGTGAATCTGAAATGTATCAGAAGATCTCAGAAACACTGACACGCCTGGAAACAGGCAGGGATGAGGCCTGATCATGAAGGCTTTATATCCACAGCTTGCATGGAACAGTATCTGTAAAAACAGCAGATATTATGTCCCATACATCATTGCCGGAGCAATGATGGTCATGATGTTTTACATCATGAACTATCTCAACGCCTCCATCTATGTTGCTTCCTTATTGGGTGGCAGTGCAATGCAGATGGTATTCGGGTTAGGACTTTGGGTGATTACGGTATTTGCATTCATTTATCTGTTCTATACCAATTCCTTTCTGATCCGTGTAAGAGATCGTGAACTTGGCCTTTACAGCATCCTTGGTATGAATAGAAAGAATATTCTGACAATCATTGCCATGGAATCCATTCTTGTCTATGGCATTGTCATTGCATCGGGTCTATTCTGTGGCATCGGTTTATCCAAGGTTGTTGAACTATGTCTGGCCCATCTTGTCGAACAGCCGATCAGTCTGGCATTTACCATTGATTCTCAGGTACTTTCCAATACATTACTTGTTTTCACAGGTATCTATGGATTCCTGTTTCTCTGGTCAGCTTTGAAAATCAGTACCACAAAGGCATTGGATCTTGTTCATGGGGGCTCCCTTGGTGAAAAACAGCCGAAAGCCAACTGGCTGATTGCGCTGGTCGGACTCATTCTTCTGGGTGTTGCCTATTATCTTGCAGTTACGATTGAAGATCCGATTGTTGCGATGAGCATGTTTTTCATCGCAGTCATCATGGTCATCATCGCAACCTATCTGCTGTTTATCGCAGGATCGATTGTTCTGTGCAGAATCCTGCAGAATAATAAGAACTACTACTATCACCCGAATCACTACATATCTGTATCTACCATGCGTTTCCGTATGAAGCGGAATGGTGCAGGACTTGCTTCCATCTGTATTCTGATGACGATGGTACTGGTTATGTCAACGATGTCCTCTTCCATGTATATCGGCCTGGAAAGCTCTTTGGAAAAAGCCTATCCAACAGAAGTCATGGCAGATATTTCCTATACGGATGATCCAGATGTCAATAAAGATCTCAAAGATGCACTGGATGCTTTCATGAACGAAAAAATCACAGGCATCAAAGATGCTCACAGCTTTGATGTTCTGCAGTTCATGTCCGGTTCCTATACACAGGATGGATATATGTATGACCCTGTAAAAGATGGCTGGACATATAACGAACTGTACATCATCGATGTTGAAGACTATAACGCTATCTATGGAGAATCCATTACATTAAAAGATGGTCAGGGACTGTTATGCACATCCGATCAGAGCATTGCATATGACAACTTCCGAATCAATGATCTGAGCTGGGAAATCATCGATACCGTGAATCGTGTCCCTGTTTCCAATGGTGCCATTATTTCTCCACAGGGAATCGTATGCCTTGTTGTAAATGATCTGAATCCACTGGTGGAGGCATACAGCAGTTATAGAGAACCAGGATACAGTCTGCACTTTATCAGCGATGTCAGTCATGGTGGAAGTGTCAATGTCACAACAGAAGATCTGTTTACGATGTTCCGCGAATACAAACCGGATTATGATGGTGCATTCTCTCTTTCCTTCCGTACAAAATCCGATGCAAGAGCAGCCTACCTGCAGTTATATGGTGGTTTCCTGATTGTCTGTGTACTGCTTGGCATCATCTTCCTTGTATCTACTGTGATGATTATCTACTACAAGCAGATTTCCGAAGGATTTGAAGATCAGAAGAGATTTGAAATTCTGCGTAAAGTAGGTATGACAGATCAGGAGATCAGAAAATCCATCAATTCGCAGGTACTGGTACTCTTCTTTACTCCATTACTTGCTGCAGGAATACACCTATGTGCTTCCTGGCCAATGATATCCAAGATTCTCATCCTTGTCGGTATGAGCAACCGTACTCTCTCATTGATTGTTACAGCTGCTGTATATCTGATCTTTGCTGTATTCTATGGCATCGTATACAAACTGACATCCAACACCTATTTCAGAATCGTCTATTCCGGAAACTGAGATTTCCATCCTTCTTTCTTTCACTGCAGGTAACCCTGCAGTGAATTTTTTCTTCCCGCAATGGCTTCAGTATCTGCAGATCTATTAATCGGTATTTCCTCGAAAAGATGAAACCGGTAAGGCTCATTGCTGCGGAAACTATTTTCAAATTTCAGGTTTTTCATTCATAATTGCTTCAATGACAGGACCAATGCTGCTGGTAACCATACCTTTATAATGATGAATGTCCGGATTTATAATCTGAGGATTTTTCTTTTCATTCATTCCTGTCAGTTTGTCTTAATCTTTTCTCCACAATACCTCACGGCATTGCAGTAGATTTCGACTTACTACGTGGCATGTCCTTCGTAGGTATTGGTCTTTCACCAACACTAAGGTATTTTCGTTTTCATGTTCTACCATCCAGTTCTATCCCTTATGGGATTACTTTGACATCGCATTAGTTTCGATTTTATGAGTGCGACTGCCCGTCGCGCAAAAAAACCTGGCAAAATACCAGGTTTATATATTTAGATTAAGCAAGAACAGGCTTGATTGCTTTGTGTAGAGATTTAACTGATTGTCTATGCTTCATCCACCATACATGCATATTCGTGAATTTAGGCATGTCAACTGCCCGGCAATGAATTGCCAGGCTTGAAGAGAATGATCTAAGGATCATTCGCATCAA
>JAEDEK010000176.1 GCA_016293365.1 Bulleidia sp.
TTTGACAAAGATGGCTATGGTTATCTGATTACCCACTGCGGTTATGCAGATGCACGTCTGTTTGAACTTTCAAGCTTCAATCTGTGCAGAGTCAAGGATCTGGAAGCCCTGACATCGGACCGTGTGAAAAACTGGATCCGTGAAAACAATATTGAACTGATCACATTCAAAGATCTGGATCGTGATCATTGGGCAAACTGAAAAACTGTTGCACTGCCGTCATCGATTCTGTATGATGGCAGTGTTTTTTGAGAGGGGAAAAGAAATGGAAATACTGACGATACTGATCAAGCAGATAGCTCTGATGTTTGTTCTGATTATGATTGGCTATGTGCTTTGCAGAAAAAAACTGATCACATTGCAGGGAAGTGGAGAAATGGGAAAAATCCTGCTGAATGTTGTCATACCTTGTGTGATCATCAACAGCTTCTGGTGTGAAAGAACAGCGGAAAAAACAGCGACTTTGCTGCAGGGGAGTGTGATTGCTGTAGTGGTAATGGCTGTAGCGGTCATCATTTCCACACTGGTATACGGTCTTAGGGATGGGGTATCCTGTTTCTCATCAGCATTCTCCAATGCAGGGTTCATTGGTATTCCGCTTGTACAGGCGGTACTTGGCAGCTCTGCTGTATTCTATCTTTCGCTGATGATTGTTCTGGTCAATTTTCTGCAGTGGACATATGGACTGTATGTACTGACAGGAGATAAGGGAAAAATGAAAATGTCGGTTGTTGCGAAGAACCCTGTTGTGATTTCCGTAGTGGCCGGGGTTGTGATCTATCTGATGAATCTGCCACGTTTTGCGTTTACTGATACGCTGATTTCTTCTATCACAGCAGTGAATACTCCTGTTGCAATGCTTGTTACCGGTGTATATCTTGCCCAATCACCTCTATCAGATATCATTTCCGATCGAAGAACATGGATGGTATCCATTCTGCGTCTGCTTGTCATACCTGCAGTATCACTGCTTGTGATGAAGCTGTTCCCGTTTGGTACACAGGAAATGAAGGTTGCAATCATGATTGCAGCAGCATGTCCGGTCGGCTCCAATGTTTCCATCTTTGCGCAGCAGGTTGGTGCATCCTTCCGGGATGCGACAAATCAGGTATGCCTGTCCACAATTCTGTGTCTGCCGACAATTCCGCTTCTGACACTTCTGACAACAGTTGTTCTCTGATTGAAAAATGCAGAAAGAAAAAAATCGTCATTTTTTATGTATTGCAGGATGGTTGGATGAACTGTGACAAATCTGCGAAATATATTTTATATGAATATTGAAATAAATTTTAAATGAACTATGATGGTGTCAGGGAGGAAGGCATATGAAAAAACCTGATATTATACTGTTTACTTCGGATGGAATGCGCCTTGACAGTCTTGGCTGTATGGGAAACCGTGCCGCATGGACACCACATATGGACGCCCTTGTCCAAGATGGTGTTGCCTTCCGCAATGCTTATTGTCAGAGTCCTGCCGGTGTGCCGGGAAGGTGTTCTGTGATGACAGGACTGTATCCCCATACTACCGGACACAGAACGATGCATTTCCTGCTCAGGGAAGATGAACCGAATCTGATGAAAATCATGCAGGAGGGTGGTTATGAAGTCATCTGGGCAGGCAGAAATGATCTGATTCCAGGAACCAGAAAAAGGAGTGAATGCTGTGATATCTGTTTTGACGGCATACACGATACAGACACAAAAGGCTGGACTTCCTATCTGAACACAACCGGAAAAAGAATGACGATCAGCAGTCACGATACCGATTATTCTTTTTTCAACGGGTCACAGAACGGTCAGGAAAAAACAGATGAAAACTGTGTACTCAACATCCTGCGTTATCTGGATGAGAAAAAGAAAAGAAATGATGGTAAGCCGTTTTTCATCTACTGCAGTCTTTCGTTTCCTCATGTTCCATATGGTGTCAGTCAGCCATGGTATTCTCTGATTGACCGTGACAGTCTGCCGCCTCGGAAACCATGGTCTGCGGATAAACCGGAAATGTTATTGGAGACATCAGATCGGATGAATCTGCATGGCTGGACACAGGAAGAATGGAATGAACTGCGTGCTGTCTATCTTGGTATGGTAGCAAAATGGGATTCTCTGCTTGGTATGGTAATCACTAAACTGAAGGAACTTGGACGCTATGACAGCACATCTGTGTTTGTCTGTTCCTATCATGGCGACTACACAGGAGATTATGATCTTGTGGAAACACTGCAGAACTGCTTTGAAGATGATCTGACAAATATTCCACTGATCATCAAACCGGCTGCTCAGTTTGCCTGCAGACCGGGGATCACGGATGCATTTGCTGAACTGGTTGATCTGTTACCGACAATTGTGGAAATGAGCGGTATGGAACCTGGGTATGTGCTGTATGGGAAATCTCTGCTGCATGTGCTTGCAGGAGACAGCGAACATAAGGATGCCGTATTCTGCGAAGGCGGCAGACCGGATGGAGATGCCTATGCCAAAGAATCCGGACATGAGGATCCACATGATCCATACTGGCCAAGACTATCCGTCCAGCAGATGGATGGACCACATGCAAGAGCGACGATGATCCGCATGGGAAACCTGAAATATACAATGCGGATGCATGGAAAGGATGAACTGTATGATCTGAGCAGTGATCCGGATGAAATCATCAATCAGATCGATAATCCGGTCTACGCACAGGATATCCTGAAAATGAAACTGCGCATGCTGGAATGGTATCAGCAGACTGCTGACTGCATTCCTTCCAGAAAAGACAGCAGATAATACAACAGAGGGAGTCAACAGATTCCCTCTGTCTTTCGATTTCTGTTACAAATGATGTAACGCGTGGAAAATCCTTAGAAAACCGCAATGATTCACCCAATTGTGGAAAAGTGAAAAATTCTGTATGAATATGCGGAAAATCAGTGTTGAAAACATGTAGATAAGCTGTGGGAACAGTGTGGTTTTCCACATGGATACAGAGCATATTCTGATTTTCCCTGGATGCTTTATGGTGACGATTATTTTCACGAAAAGAAGTATTGTTGTGGCAGAAGGAGAGAAAAGAGTCAATAACCCGTGGATAAATCCACAGGCTTGAAAAAGCCTTTATTGACTAGCCT
>JAEDEK010000177.1 GCA_016293365.1 Bulleidia sp.
TCCATTACGACAGTGGCAGAAAAGACAGGAATTCTATCTGAAAATGAAATATGACGGAAGAATCTACGCCTGCACAAAACAGGAACAGATTCTACCATACTCTGTCTATGAATTATCCACAAATATGATCAACCCGGATACCGGGATGGATATTCAGTATCAGTACAACAAGGTACACAATCTGAAGATTGCCGCAAAGACAATGAATCATCTGATCATTTCTCCCGGACAGACTTTTTCCTTCTGGCAGCTTGCCAGATATGCTCACCTGTATGGTACATACAAAGATGGCCTTGCCCTGGTGGACGGCAGACTTGTTCCACAGAAAGGAGGTGGCTTATGCCAGCTTTCCAATGCCCTGTTTGTTTCATTTCTGCATACGCCATTATCCATCGTAGAACGACATCCTCATCTGATTGTTGATTTTCCATCCCCTGATCCTGACACACCATTCGGTACAGATGCCACGATCAATGAAGGCTGGCAGGATCTGAAAGTATGCAACAGAACCGATGCCACATTCCAGGTTGTCATTTCGTTCGATGAAACATACATGAAGATATCCATGTATTCCGACAAACCGTTTTTAAAAAACATATCGGTTTATAACGGAAAGGTTACCTACAGAAAAAAAGAAGACAGAATCTTTCAGGATGCAGAAGTCTGTTCACGACAGATTGAACTGATGACCGGTACTGTTACTCATCAGCTGCTGTATGTCAATCACTGTCAGATCGGATATCCACTGGATCCATCGATTCATATTGAGGAGGAATCAGAATCATGAAAAAAACAATCGCAGTCATTTTCGGAGGCAGATCCACAGAATACAGTGTTTCTCTGCAGTCTGCCTGTTCCGTACTGAAAGAAATCAATCAGGAAAAATACCATATCCTGCCGATCGGTATCACTGAAAACGGGAAATGGTATCACTATACAGGTGATACTGACTCTATAGAAAACAATACATGGTTTACACATGACATATCACCGGTACTGTTCAACCCGGATCCTGAAAAACACTGTCTGATTATTGATGATAAAGAAATACAGGTTGATGCTATGCTGCCGATCCTGCATGGCATCAATGGAGAAGACGGTACCGTTCAGGGTATGGCTGGGGTCTGCGGTATTCCGATCATCGGCTGTGGTATTCTTTCCAGTGCATTATGCATGGATAAAGCAAGGGCGCATGATCTTGTATCCCATGCCGGAATTCCCTGTGCAAAATCCATTGTCATTCATCACATCTGTGAAGGAAAGAAAGCATGCTCAGATCTGACTTTCCCGGTTTTCGTCAAACCTGTTCGTGCCGGTTCCTCGATCGGAATTCATCGGTGCACAACAGAAGATGAAGTACTCCCGGCCCTCAAAGAAGCATTTGCCATTGATTCACAGGTCATTCTAGAAGAAGAGATCAAAGGCTTTGAAGTCGGCTGTGCTGTGATGGGAAATGAAAAGCTGGTGGTCGGCAGAGTGGATGAAATCGAACTGTCCCATGGTTTCTTTGATTTTGAAGAAAAATATACACTGAAGACTTCCAGAATTCATATGCCGGCAAGGATCACAGAACAGGAAGAAAAGACCATTCAGGACACCGCAAAGCAGATCTACTCCATTCTTGGATGTTCCGGTTTTGCCAGGGTGGACATGTTCTACACACCAAAGAAACAGATATTTTTCAACGAGGTAAATACCATTCCCGGCTTTACTTCTCACAGCCGTTATCCGAACATGATGAAAGGAACTGGTCTGAGTTTTGCAGAAATGCTGGACAGGATCATCGGACTGTACCTATGAGACTGACAGAAAGGATGATATATCAGGGAAATCTGGTTCTGGTTAATGCGATGCATGGTCTTCACGAAGAATATACCGGACCTCTTGTCCCAGCAGATAGCAGATTCCCGGATATCCTTGTTGCTGATTGCCTGAGACAGGCCTATACTTCCACCATGCTTGCAATCCATGCAGGAAACAGAATCGTTCCGGTCAGTGGGTTCCGCCCGCATCAGGAACAGCTTGATCTGTTTTCAACATCCCTGCAGGAAAATGGTGAAGAGTTTACATACCGGTATGTCGCACTTGGCGGTCACAGTGAACATGAAACTGGTCTGGCTTTGGACGTCGGTATTGCTTCCGATCGTATTGACTTCATCCGTCCTGACTTTCCCTATACCGGAATCAGCCAGATTTTCCGGGAAACCGCACCGTATTTTGGCCTGATTGAACGTTACAGTGCCACGAAGGAAAGCATTACCGGGATCAGCCATGAGCCTTGGCATTTCCGCTATGTCGGTTATCCACATGCATCCTTTATGAATGAAAAACAGATCTGCCTGGAAGAATACATTGAACTTCTGCATAGATTCACCATTGATCACCCACTGTATGTAGAGAACCACACAATCTTCTTTCATCCTTATGACCAGGAACTGATCCTTCCGGAAAGAGTCGGATATGAAGTATCCGGCAACAATACAGATGGACTGATCATCACAGTCTGTGATCGATTATGAAACAACAGACCATCAAATCCGGAATTGACTTTTTCAGGATCATCGCAGCACTGCTTGTCATCAGTTCTCACACAGCTCTGCTTTATTCCTTTCAGCCTTCTGCTCACTTTGTCATAACGGAAATATTCGCACGGCTTGCAGTGCCGTTCTTCTTTCTGACATCCGGATATTTCATGATCCGCCATTATGCCCATAACCCACAGCCTCTGTTTTCTTTTCTGAAAAAGACAGCCGTACTTTATGGGATTGCCATCCTGATCTATCTGCCACTCAATGTTTACAACGGAACTTTTTCTGATGGAATTGATCTGTGGAAACTGATCCAGATTGTCCTTTTTGAAGGAACAGTATACCACCTGTGGTATTTTCCTGCAGCAATGCTTGGAGGAACCATTGCCTGGTTTACAGTCCGCAGCCTGGGATTCCAGAAAGCATTTTTCTTCACCTTCCTGCTGTTTCTGATCGGACTTGGCGGTGATTCCTGGTATGGACTTGTTACAAAGATCCCGTTTCTGAAAGAATTCTATGATGTCGTATTCACATTGAGCCAGCAGACAAGAAACGGACTGTTTTTCGCTCCGGT
>JAEDEK010000178.1 GCA_016293365.1 Bulleidia sp.
TATATTTCCAATAAGCATCTGATTGATGTTAAGCAGGGATCAGTCTCTGCTGAAGATACTGTTGCCTTTGCTCAGGAGGTTATCCAATATCTGGAAAAGCATTTTACACAACGGTTTGATTCTGCTGTGATAGCAGAAAGTTTTCATCTGTCTTATCCGCATATCGCTCGTCAGTTCAAAAAGCAGACAGGTAAATCCATTCTTCAGGTATTGAATGATATCAGAAGCAGAAAGAGTCTTTCCATGCTGGAAAACAGTGATATGACAATGGAACAGATTTCTGATTCACTTGGCTTTCCAAATGTTAAGTCATTCGAAAATGCATTTAAAAAGAGATTTAAACGAACACCATATCAATATCAAAAAATGACCAGAAACCATCAATAAACTGTCTTGGGTAAGCGTTTTCAATTTCATATGATTAATGTATGAATTGAGGAGGGTTTCTATGAAGAAACACAATTTATTGTTGGGTTCACTTCTGTCTTTGGCGATGGTAATACCGAATGCCGTTGTCGTTGCTGCTGAACTACCAACCGATCATCCTGTAACATTCCATGCGACTGTTACAGACGCTGGTCAGTATGTTGACCAGATGACTGTTGATTATGGCGCAGATGTCATAATCAAAGATGTTCCAGAAGACGCATTTACAGTTAAGATGTCTAGCACTGTAGCCTATGGAACTTTAAAAGATCAGCTTTATCCATACTATGATGCTTCCAAACCATTGGAAGTGGTTGACTGTAAGGTAGACGGTGGAAAGCTGACACTGTATTTCAATCAGTCACAGGCACCGACACTGACATGGCTGAATGAAGGAAGAAACTATCCAGGTGTTCTGAACTTCACAATTGATCAGAACAAGGACATTGAAGCTGTAAAAATCACTCCGGATAAACGCGAACTGCCGGAAACAATAAAAGAGGATTCCAATACTTACAGCTTTAAAGCAAATGCTACTTATGCAGATCTCGTAGATGAAGAAGTGGCTGAGTTTACAGGTGTTGCTGTGGATGGAGGCATCGATTATCAGTATCATCAGGGAACTAACGATGCATTGATCGTATGGTTCCATGGTAATGGTGAAGGTGACTTCCCGGTTTCAGCCACAAGAAACAATGTTGCTCAGATGCTTGCTAACAGAGGCACAGTAGCATGGGTAACAGAAGAAGCACAGTCCATATTCGGTGATGCGACTGTTATGGCTTTCCAGGCTCCTTCGCAATGGTATGAGTATAAGTCACAGGATCTGCTTGTAAAAGCATATAATGAAATTCAAAGTGTTATTGCTGCAAATAACATCGATCCTGAAAAGGTCTATGTATCCGGTTGTTCTGCCGGTGGATTCATGACAACGAGAATGCTGATTGCTTATCCTGATCTGTTCAAAGCTGCAATGATCAACTGTCCTGCTCTTGATATTGCTAATCTGAGATCCGGAGCAACAGATGCAATTCCATCAGATGAAGAACTGAAATCCCTAAAGAATTCCAAAACAGCAATCTGGCTTGTTCAGGGTGAAACAGATACATCCGTACAGCCTGCTGACTGTGCACTCAGAATCTGGGGATTCCTGAGTGAAGGTGAGAATATCCGTGAATCTTATAATGATAACGGTATTTCCTCTGCTTACACAACACTTGAAACACCTGACAACAAGTATAAGCTGACATTATATGAAACAGTAGATGTTGTTGAAACAACAAATGCGCTTGGTAATACCATTGAATCAGGTAAGATTGTAGTTGCTGAAGATTATGATATGGATGGTGTATTTACAGAAACAAAGTATAATGACCATTGGACATGGGTATATACACTCAGAAACAATCCATCTTCCTATAATGGAACAAATATCTGGCAATGGGCTGCATCCTACAGTGAAGTAGAATTGCTCAAAGGAACAAACACAGTTGTAGTAGATGGAGAAGACTGGGGTCCTGCAGTAACAAAGACAATTGTAAAGTTGGAGAAAAAGGTTTCCTCTGTTGAAGTGGCTTCTGTTATTGAAACAAAGGAAGTATCCGTATGGGCACCTCCATTCCCACATGATGTAGCTTCATCTGAAAGAACTGTTCTGAAATACTATCTCTGTGATCAGGATGGTAATGAAGTATCTTCTGCTTCTGAATGGTTTGCAGTAGAAATGTATGTCAGCCCACAGGAAGGCTCTCCATTCATTTATGATGTACCTTCCGGAAAGAACAGCTGGTGCACTCCATATATTCTTGATGTTGTCGGTACAGCAAAAGCTGTAGATGGTACAGTATATGCGATTGATACTTCTGCAGAAATTGATCTGACAAAGAAGGATAACAGAATTGTTCCGGATGTAGATGGTGTCTGGAATGTAGACAATGAATTCCGTGGTATTACATATGGTGAATATAAACCTGCTACAGGTGTTGATGCTAAGAAACCTCTGGTAATCTGGCTCCATGGTGCTGGTGAAGGCGGAGATGACAACTATATTGATCTGTTAGGCAACGAAGTCACAGCACTTTCTTCCTCTGAATTCCAGAATCTGTTCAAGGCTGGTGCATATGTCATTACACCACAGTGTGACACAATGTGGATGGATGGCGGCGATGGCCAGTATCAGAATGGTGATAAGGGATCCATGTATGCTGATGATCTGTTTGCTCTGATTGAAAAGTATGTCAAGGATCATCCGGATATTGATCCTGAAAGAGTCATCATCGGTGGCTGCTCTAATGGTGGTTATATGACAATGGAAATGATTCTGAAACATCCGGATTATTTCTACAAGGCATATCCGATCTGCGAAGCATACTATGATGAATACATCACAGATGAACAGATTGCAGCACTGAAGAAGGGCGGCATTGAAATCTGGTTCACATATGCAGAAAATGATACAACCGTAGATCCAACACTGACTTCCATTCCAACAGCAGAAAGAATGAAGAAAGCAGGTATCACAGTTCATATGTCCGTATGGGCTGATGTCCATGATACAACAGGCAGATTCACAAATGCAGATGGTACACCATACCAGTATGCAGGTCACTGGAGCTGGATCTATTTTGACAACAATGAAAACTACTGCACTTCATGCACTGACAGTCTCAATGA
>JAEDEK010000025.1 GCA_016293365.1 Bulleidia sp.
TATCGCAGAAGCTGATCAACTTAATATGGCTGTTCTGTTATCATACAGGCAGTCTTCTTCTGAAATGAAACGATTGCTGGTGAATCATAGAATGTCCATTAATATTCTGTAGCTGGTATCGAGAAACCATAAAAAAGCAGACTGATATTATTCCTGTTGAGAAATGGGAATGTGAACTTGCTGGTCATATAACTGACAGATGATATGACATGTTCCAAACCTTGGAAAAGAAAACCGGTTGATCTGTTTCCTGTTAGAATGTTCATATATTCTGGAGTATTTCTATGAAAAATAATGATCTTAAACTGCTTGTTGCTGATATTGACGGTACTCTCGTTAATGAACCGCGTGAAATGATGCCGATTACCCGTGCTGTACTGAATGATCTGCATAATCGTGGCATTCTTCTTGGAATTGCTTCGGGAAGGCCGATTGGAGAACACCTGTATGCACAGAAAAACGGCTGGAATCTGAATTTTGATTTTGATCTTTGGATTGGGATGAATGGAGGTCAGCTTTTTGATGTCATTCATGGTACAAGACAGGACTTTCATCCACTAGAGCCTGATACGATCCGAACGATTCTTGATATGATGGAACCGATTGGTGCAAATCCATTTATTTATGAAGGTGAGGATATGTTTTCATTGGAAGTAGATGAACAGATGTATGCCTCCATGAATCGACACTCCATACAGTGTACAAAGGTAGACAGGGAATACCTGTGTCGTCAGGCAACTCCTAAAATTCTGTTCAGACTGAAAAATGCATCTGACATGCCTGCGGCAGAACAGTTTGCAGCTCAACATTCTTCACCACTGTATACAGCTTTTAAAACACAGCCAACGATGCTTGAATTTCAGGATCCGCGTGTGAATAAAGGATTGGGTGTTCAGCAGTTCTGCAGAGAGCATGGAATTGATGAAGAGGATGTCATCTGTTTTGGAGATATGTCCAATGATAATGGGATGATGTCTCTTCCGGGGACTTCAGTATGTCTGTGTAACGGTTCAGATGACACAAAAGCTCTGGCTGATTATGTAACTGAATATGATAATGACCACGATGGTCTTGGCCGGTGGATGCTTGATCACTGGTATCATGATCATGGCTGGATTCTGTAAATTGTTTTGCCGGATCCGGTTTTTTTGTAGGTATAAGGAAAATGATGATCTGTACTGTCAAAAACAGGCGGTTCACGAGTTTTCTGTGAAATCAATCGGAAATATCTGTGAATTGCATGAGAATGCGGTTAATATATATATGGGTGTACCTTGTATATATACAAGATCTGATTGAGCTTCACCTTTGTAGTACCACTTTTCGAGCCGGTAATCATTTTCATACATATAATGACAACGGCTGTTTGTTCTGGAGAGTTAATATGATTTTTGATTATAAAAATATTAAAGCATTAAATAAGACTGAGGCTTCCATCTATAACTACATTATTCATAACATGGATAAGGTTGTTGATATGAATGTCCGTGAACTTGCCGAAAAGACTTTTGTTTCCACAGCTACCATTGTCCGTTTCACACGTAAGATGGGATGTGCAGGATTCAATGAGATGAAGGATGAACTCCGTGAGAATCTGGAAAAAAGTGTTCTTCCGGACCCGGATGCCCAACTGGATGAACTGATCCGTCAGATGACAGAATTCAAAAGCGATGGATTCAAGAAAAATGTACATAAATTTGCTATGTATATTTCCCATGCAAAGATGCTGATTTTTATCGGAGAAGGTAATAAAGGCGCAATTGCAAAATATGCCGCAAGATATTTTTCCAATATCGGCTATTTCGCAATCGGGGTTGATGATCCGTTTTATCCTCCGGTTGTAAATCGTGGAACAGGAACGGTAGTGGTAGTTCTTTCTGAGTCCGGTGAAACTGTTTCCATGATTGATCAGGTCAATTCCTATAAAGCAAATGATGCATGTGTCCTGACGATTACGAACAACAGGAATTCGACAATTGCCGAACTGTCTGACTGGTACCTGTTCTACACCAACCAGGAATTATGTCTTCCGGTTACATTTGATCTGTCTTCTTCTGTTCCTCTGGTGTATATTATAGAGGCAACAGCGCGTGATCTGCAGAAGACAACAGACCGGATGAGCAAACTCAAGGGGTTTGATCATCCTGCAGGAAACATGTAACAGGAGAGGAAAAGATGATATTTCAGACAGGGATGAACCTGATTCTGATCGTTACTGCAGTCATTCTGTTTGTAATGGTCAGCAATACAATTGCACGGATCTGCCTTGTGATCGGTGGATTGCTTCTGATTGTGCTTGTGAATATTGCTTTTGAAAGACTGTTCCGAAAGAAGGATGAGATGGGAAATACTCTGCATTCCTATTATGTCTGTTTTGCGAAGGAAAAAGATAGAGTCAAGGCAAAGGAAATCATGACAAAATATGGTGAGGTCAGAAGAAAAACCTCCCGCTATGATGTGTTTACTACATCCATGACACTGCAACAGGCAAAGAACACCATCCGTTCACATCTGAAGATTTCGGAAAAGGATTTTGAAATTTTTGAAGGCAGATAGACATCTGGAAACAGGTGTTTTTCTTTTTGTATGTATGTTGATTTCAGTACATAAAATAGTTCACAAAATATGAATACCCGATATTAACATGGAAAATCCATGAACTTTTGAAAATTATGAAAAGCAATTTCAAGAAGTTCACAATTATGCATAAATATCGCTGAATTCAGTATTTTTGAATGGGGATGAGAAGTTGAATTTTCATGGTCCTATGAACTGTTTTACAAATTGAAACGAAAAAGTGAATTTTTAGCGTCGTATCTTTCGAACATTGTGGTATTATACTGTTGTTTCATAAAAGGTAAGCGACATAGAAAGGAAAATAGTCATCATTATGCCAGAAAAGCACAAGGATTATTTTGCGTTTGAAACAATCAGAGATCACGAACAGAAGATTGTATGTTATTACGTCACCATGATCGGGACGATTGAAGATGAGGGTATTGTTCATCTGCGAAACGACCTCGGAGAAAATGAAGATCAGAAAATGGCCTTTGGAAGATTATCCGTATACAATCAGGATCGTAAGATTTCCAATCTGTTACGTGAGCTGAACTGCCGCGACTATCGTCATGAACATAATGACGAGGGTTCCAGAGATATCATCTCTTTTACGGCTAAGGATTGGCGCGCTGACGAAGCTTTCGGGTTTGAAGAAGGAGATCGTATTCTGATTCAGGGTAAGGCATATCTCCGCCAGAATAATGAGGAGAAGTACCCGGGCAGACTACCTGAAATTTCTATTACAACCTCAGGTATCTTCAGGCTGGGCAGACTCAGAAAGGTTCACAAGAGTATCAACCAGGGATTAATCCCACAGAAGTAAGAAGATTGTGCATATGTCGTTTCCTGTTTCAGGGCTCATATGCACAGTTTTTTTAAGAAAGGAAGCATCAAATGAGAAAACATCTCAACATATACACGCACAACGGTCTGTTTCATGCAGATGATGTATTTGCAGCTGCAATGCTGTCACTGATTACAGAGGATATCAATATTGTCCGCGATGGAGAAGAAAACATTCCGGAAGGAGATGACTGGATTGTATTTGATATCGGAGGAGGCCATCTGGATCACCATACACCGGAAAACAAGGAGAACAACGGGACTCATCCGAATACCGACATTCCTTATGCTTCCTGTGGACTTGTCTGGAAAGAGTATTATCAGGAGATTCTCAAGGAAGAGAACTGTCCGGAACGTTATGTGGAAACCGTCTATCAGAAAATGGAAAAATCACTGATTCTTGGTATCGATGCGGCAGACAACGGCTTTAACCCGATAAAGAATGCACTTGAATCGATGCCGAATATCCCCTCTGATCAACAAAGAGAACTCATTGCGCAGGGAAATATTCCATTTACTCTGACGCAGATCATCAAGGATTTCAACCCTACCTGGGAATCTGATCGTGATATGGACGAGGCATTTATGGATGCCATGTCATTTGCCAAAGACATTTTCCTTAACCGTCTTGATTCCATCATTGATGCACTGGATGGTAAGGACTATATTCTCAATCACATTGATTTTTCGGCAGAACATATCATGATTCTGGAACAGTTTGCACCATGGCAGGGTGTTGTTACTTCAGAATCACGCAGCAATCCGAAAGCACAGGACATCTGGTATGTGGTATCTCCTGCATTACGTGGGGGATGGAATGTGCAGTGTGTACTTGATAATCCCGATGATAGAGTATCCTATCGCCATCCATTGCCACAGAGCTGGTATGGTCTTCGTAATGAAGAACTGCAGGCAGCAAGCGGTGTTGCAGATGCCCGTTTCTGTCATCCATCCGGTTTCCTTGCTGGTGCCGATTCTCAATCAGGTGCATTGCAGATGGCATACAAGGCAATTGGAAACACAAAAATGAAATCTTCAGATATTCAGCTTGTGCAGTATCTGGATCAGAAAGAGCAGGCATGCCGTCTGATCGCAGGATTCTGGCATGACCATAACGGTTATGACCAGACACTGCAGGAAGCAGAAAACAACCTGAAGGAATGGACACAGGAAGAGCACCTGTTCCTGCTTGTTCTTCTTCAGGACACCTATATCGGTTTTGCTCATCTGGGGAGCCGTGGCGGAAACATTGACTGGCTGGAAGATCTGTATATCTGTAAGGAATACCAGAGGCATGGTTATGGACACCGTGTTGTATGTATGGTGGAACAGATGGTCAGGACGTGGTCTGATTCCATGTATATTGAAGCAGCAGCAAGAAATAAAGATGCAGTCAGGCTGTATCATTCCCTTGGTTTTGATGTTCTGAATACCATCACAATGCGAAAGGATTTCAAACCTCAGGATTTTGAAACAGCTGCTCAGGAAACCATTGACGGCATGATATTTCAGGTAAGAAAGGTCAGAACATGATCTTTCTTTTATCTGAAAAACACCTGTCATTCTGACAGGTGGGGATCAGGTATTTTTTGTACACGGTTTGTTGGCAAACCAGGCACAGATGACTGCTTCCGGTCCGGCATAGGTTCCGATTGTACTGCCGCATATACTGATCGGAAAGGAATCTGTTTTTCCTTCGTACAGTGGTCTGGAGTCAGCAATATATTTCTGAAGACGACGGTCGGAAAGCCCGGAATATGCCAATGCATAAGGCATGTCAAAGCGGATGCCGCCACTGTTTACGACCTCCTGGATCAGAAGATTATTGCCGGATCTTGAGCCTCTTGCCTTACCGATGACTTCAATCTGTCCACCTACAGCCTTGATGACCGGACGAATGCCGAGCAGTGAACCGGCAATCGACGCCGCTTTTGAAATACGGCCTCCTTTTTTCAGATATTCCAGTGTATCAAGAAGCGCGATGATATGAATATACTTCTTCTCATCATTCAGGATGGTTTCCATCTCCAGCAGTGTTCTTCCTTCATCACGCAGCTGGCAGGCACGCTTTACCAGAAGCTGTTCTCCGATGGAAGCGGAAAGGGAATCGATTACAACAACATCTTTCTGCGCCTGCTGTGCAGCCAGCAGAGCATTCCGATGGGAACCGGAAAGACGTGATGTAATTGTGATGATCAGAGCCTGATTGCCTCTTTGCTTAACGCTGTTTACGGCTTCCTGATACGCATATGGAGAAATCTGGGAAGTTTTCGGAAGCTCTGTTTCTTCGATCAGTTTCTCATAGAATTCTTCTGCGGACAGACTGACACGGTCAAGATAATCGGTATTACCGATTCTGACAACAAATGGAAGCAGAATGAGATTCATCTGCTGTGCCTGCTGCACGGTCAGATCACATCCGGAATCGACGATGATTTCGATAGCCATGTTTTTTACTCCTTGTAACATTCACGTAAAGAATGCGTATGTATTCTATATCAATATGTTTTTCAAGACAAACAATATTTTTTGTCAAAAAAAGAAGGAATGGACGAAATGGGACAGATAAGGCATAATTGTTGCATGGCAATAAAACTGATACTAATGGATATCGATAACACGCTGCTTGAATTTGACGCTTTTGTCAGGCAGTTTCTCGATGAGACGTTTTCCCGATTTGAGGGATTTGAGAAGAAAGGCGATCTGTATGAAATCTTTCATGCCAACAACCAGAAACTGTGGCAGAAGCTCGAACAGGGGGAAATTACTATGGAACAGCTTCAGGCAGTGCGCTGGGGAATGATCCTGGAAAAACTCGGTATTGATTTTGATGGAATGGAAATGGAACGGATGTTCAAGGCTGCCATGCACGAAAGCACGATTATCACACCTGGTGCCATGGAAATGTTACATGCACTGTCAGAAGACTACGTTCTTGCTACCGCATCCAACGGACCATATGAACAGCAGGTATACAGAATTAATAAGGCAGGTATGGGACAGTATTTCCGTTATCATTTCATTTCGCAGGATATCGGGTATTCCAAACCGGATCCACGCTTCTTTGAAAAGGCAAGAAGTCTGATGAAAGAAACATATGAAAATGATGAGATACTGATTGTCGGAGATTCTGCTTCTTCTGACATGCAGGGTGGGATCAATGCCGGCATACATACATGTTACTTTGATCGTGAAAACAGAGGCAATACCGGTGGATATGATCTTTGTGTCAATGATCTGCGTCAGATTGCAGAAAAACTGGAGGAATTGAAACATGCAGGAAATCAGACTGAACAGGCTTGAAGCATTATGTACATCACTGATTCAGGAAGAAAAAGAGGAGACAGCCTCTCAGATTACAGATGAGATTGCAGATATCGTCATTGCAGGAGAACAGATTCTGATCGATGGAACGCAGATGGAGGATGGCAGTGTGGATCCTGCCCATCTTTTTGTGGATATGGATGGCAGATACTATTTCAATGTCTATACATCCATGGACACATTCCGATTCTGTAAGGGTGTCAATCCGTTTGTCCTTCCGTTAGTGAAACTTCTGGAGCCGATCTATGCGGAAGAAAGCTTCGGTGGACTTGCAATCAATCACAAAAAAGGAGATCCGATGGTTCTGATCTCCAAAGAACAGATCTACGATGTACTTCAGCAAAGGGCTGCATCTGCCTGCTGAACAATCAGATCATACAGTTCATCCATGGTGGAAGCAATGGCAATTGCCCCTGCGTCTTCCATGGATTTTCTGTTTCCATAGCCCCAGTTTACCCCAATACACGGGATGCCATGTTCCTTTGCACCCTTTACATCAAATTCGGTATCACCGATCATGACTGCATTACCAATATGACACTGCTGTTTCAGATACTCCAGTACCGCTTCTTTTGTTTCTCTTGAATGGTCCAAAGAAGCACCGCAGATCTTTTCAAAGTATCCATCCAGTTGAAAATGCTGCAAAACTTCAATTGCGATGTTTTCCGGCTTGGAAGTGGCGATAAACAGTCTGTATCCATCTGCCTGCAGCCTCTCAAGAAGCTGACTGACACCATCGTATGGAAAGTTTTCGAACTTGCCGACAGTTGTGTAACGTTCCCTGAAAAGACGGATCGCTTCATCTACCTGTTCCGGATTCATGCCGTAACGGGCAAAGGAAGAAGCCAGAGGAGGACCGACAAACAGGTTCAGCTCTTTCCTGCACGGTGGCTCCATTCCCATACGTGTGAATGCCTGTGCAACGCTTTTTGTAATGCCTGGACCGGAATCTGTCAGCGTTCCATCCAGGTCAAATAAAACCGACTCATATTTTTTCATTTGCATACCTCAACAGGATTCTATCATTTTTAATGGAATGTTTTCTGTTTTTTCATATAATATTCACATAGCATGCGTATTGTATTAACCGGAAAGAAGGTGTTGACGATGGAAGATAACAGAGAAAACATCGAATCAGCAGATGAAGAAAAAAAGGACACGGAACAGACAGATGGCATGAAAATGATTGGAAATGAAACGGACACATCTGACTGTAATGATGATCCACAGGAAGAAAGAAATGAGCAGACATTAAAGGATCCTGAAGAAAAAAAGGAAGAGGCAGAACCACAGAAACAGACATTTAAATCAGAAAAGAAGGTGAAAAAATGTCCTTCCTGGCTGAAGACAACCGGTAAGGTAATTGGTGTCATGGCACTTACAGCCTGTGCATCCTTTGGCGGTACATATGCTGCGATCACATTCATGGAAGGCAGAATGAGCAGTTACCTGGATGATCAGCTTACTGATTTCTATGATGATTTTGATTTCGGATATGGTCATGACTCTGGAAACGGCGGTAACAGCGGTGGCGGTATCTTTGGAGATGGTGGAAGCAATGGTTCTGCTCCAAAAACAAATGACAATTCAGCCGGACTGGGTGTATACATCTACAACAGTTCAGACGAAGCACAGATCGCCGCATTTACAGATGATTCGCTTGCGGATGATGCCGGTCTTCAGGTGGGCGATATCATTATCTCCATTGATGGAAAAGATACTGATGATTACGATGAAGTTGTGAAATGTCTGAAGGATTACAGACCGGGAGATACTGTAAAAGTCGGTTATGAACGGGAAGGTGTCAAAGGGGAAGTTGAAGTGGAACTGATTGATCGGAATACTTCCGCATCCTCCTCGGATTTTCCATCTGGTAATGGAAACCGTTATATGCAGTAATTTAAGAAAATGCACTGAAACAAGTGCATTTTTTACAGATGGTGATATACTTTTGAATGTCATAAATGACGGAGGGAAAACATGAAAGAATATACACCGATTAAAGAAGGCAAGGTCAGAGAAATCTATGATGCTGGTGATGCACTGATCATGGTTGCGACTGACCGCATTTCTGCATTTGATGTCATCCTGAAAAACAAGGTCACTTCCAAAGGGGCTGTACTGACACAGATGTCTGATTTCTGGTTTGATCTGACAAAGGGCATCATTCCAAATCACAAGATTTCAACAGATGTGAATGATATGCCTGAATTCTTCCGCAATGAAGAATTTGCAGGACGTTCCATGTTATGCAGAAAGCTGCAGATGCTTCCGATAGAGTGTATCGTTCGTGGATATATTACAGGCAGTGGCTGGGCAAGCTATGTCAAAGACGGCACAGTCTGCGGCATTGAACTGCCGAAAGGCTTAAAGGAATGCGACCAGCTTCCTGAACCGATCTACACACCTAGTACAAAGGCTGAAATCGGTGATCATGATGAAAATATTTCTTTTGAAAAGTCTATTGAAGTTCTGGAAAAACAGTTCCCAGGCCATGGAGAAGAATATGCATCCAGAATCAAGGAAGCAACAATTGCTCTGTATAAGAAGTGTGCAGACTATGCACGCAGCAGAGGCATTATCATCGCAGACACAAAGTTTGAGTTCGGTTTGAATGAAAACGGAGAGGTTGTTCTTGGGGACGAAATGCTGACACCGGATTCCTCCAGATTCTGGCCGGTAGAAGGTTATGAACCAGGACATTCTCAGCCATCCTTTGACAAGCAGTTTGTCCGTGACTGGCTCAAGGCTAACCCAGACAGTGACTATTGCCTGCCACAGGATGTCATTGATAAGACAATTGCCAAGTATAAAGAAGCCTATACATTACTGACAGGTAAGGAAATTGACGCCTGATTCATTCCGGTATCCGCAAAGGGTGCCGGTTTTCTTTTGAAATATTTTCAGATTTTTCTTAGAAGGAATGAAAAAGCAAAAGGATTCATGTTATCTGATTTGCTTTCTTCTGATAAAGGATTAGAATGAAACGCAGAGAAAGGAGAAAACAAATGAATGCAATCAATATGGATCAGCTGAAGGACATCCGTACACAGTATGAGGCGGATCGCACCAAGCGTATTGTCAGAAATGCACTGACGAAAAATGATATCAGCACGGTATCCCGTGTATTTGAGGCAGAAGCTGCAAATCCGAATATATTCAGCATCAATCTGAAAACAATGAGTGCCACAAATCAGATGGCTTCCGGCAGATGCTGGCTGTTTTCCGCACTTAATGTGCTGCGTGAAACTGTTGCGAAAAAATGCAATATGGATGAGTTTGAACTGTCTCAGAACTATCTGGCTTTCTATGACAAACTGGAAAAGTCAAACTGGTTTATGGAATGCACATTACAGGAAATTGACAATCCACTGGATTGTGAGAACATGCGTTATCTGATGGCAAATCCTGTTGGGGATGGTGGTCAGTGGAATATGGTACAGTCTCTGATCAGAAAATATGGTGTTGTACCAAAGACTGCCATGCCTGAAACCTATCAGTCCTCCCATACAAGAAACATGAACGCAGTCCTGAATAAGCGCCTGCGCCGCTTTGTTGTGGATTCCCGTAAGGCACATCAGGAAGGGAAGGATGTTTCAAAAATCAGAGAACAGGCATTAAAGGAAATCTATGGATTCCTTGCTTCCTGCTTTGGTCTTCCACCACAGGAATTCACATTCCAGTATGTGGACAAAGAAGGCAATACGCATGCCCGTTATCATATGACACCACAGCAGTTCTATGATGAATATGTCGGCATTGATATGAATTCTCTGATCAACTGTATCAATGGACCGACACACGACAAGCCATATTACAGAAATTTTACGGTCAGATACCTCGGTAATGTTGTTGATGGTAATCCAATCAGCCTGCTGAATATTCCAATGGAGGAAATGAAACAGGCAATCATCCAGCAGCTCAAAGACGGCGAACCTGTATGGTTTGGATGTGACTGCGGTAAGGATGGAGATCGTGAAACCGGACTTTGGGATGATCAGCAGTATGACTATGAAGGTACGTTTGGTATGACTCTTTCCATGAGCAAGGCGGAAATGCTTGACTATGGACAGTCTGCCATGAATCATGCCATGGTGATTACTGGTGTGAATCTGGATGAAAACGGAAAACCGGATCGTTGGAAGATTGAAAACTCCTGGGGCGACAAGGCTGCCAACAAAGGTTATTTCATCGCTTCTGACAGCTGGTTTGATCAGTATGTCTATGTTGCGGCAGTTTACCGCACATATCTGAGCGAAGAAGCTCTTTCCGGATTTGAAAAGGAAACCATTGAACTTCAGCCATGGGATCCATTTGGAACCCTTGCTGAATAAGAAACGGTCTGCGGAATACGCAGGCTTTTTTGTGAAGAATTAATCGATTCCATACCGCATCCACAGAGTATTTTGGTATAATACTTTTTGAAATATGGAGAATCTGAATGAAAGCTGGAATCATTTCCCTTGGATGTGCAAAGAATCTGGTCGATACGGAAAATATGCTCGGCCTTTTAAAATATGCCGGTATTGAGATTACAACAGACCGCAATGAAGCGGATGTGATCATCGTCAACACATGTGGATTCATTGAATCTGCAAAATCAGAAGCCATTGAAACCATTCTGGATGTGGCGGATCTGAAACAGAAAAACCTGAAAAAACTGATTGTGACAGGCTGTCTTGCACAGCGTTATAAACCACAGCTGATGGAAGAAATGCCGGAGGTTGACTGTTTTGTCGCAATAGAGGAATACAGGCAGCTGGGAGCCATTCTGTCACAGCAGCTGGGTGTGAAAATACCGAATGATTATGGTCTTGTACCAAGAGTTCTTTCGGGCAAACCATGGATGGCTTATCTTGCGATCAGCGATGGCTGTCTGAACCGCTGTGCTTTCTGTGCCATTCCTCTGATTCGCGGAAATCTGAAATCACGGGATATGGATGAAGTGGTCAAAGAGGCTGAAAGACTTGTATCAGAAGGTGTCAGAGAGATTACGCTTGTGGCACAGGACTGTACACGTTATATGTTTGATGTGGATCATCGTTCACATCTGTCTGAACTGCTGAAAAGACTGGATGTGATTGAGGGGCTGCATTGGATCCGTATACTTTACATGTATCCGGATGAAATGGAAGATGGATTGATTGAAACCATTGCCTCCTGCAGACATGTTCTTCCGTATTTTGACATTCCAACCCAGCACGGCAGCAATGCTGTTCTGAAAAGAATGCGCAGAAGAACAACAAGAGAAGAGATTCTTGCTCGTGTGGAAAAGATCCGCAGTATCCTTCCACAGGCTGTATTGCGTACCACACTGATCACCGGTTTCCCAGGGGAAACGCAGCAGGAACACGAAGAAACCGTTTCTCTTGTAAAGGCAATCCGATGGAATCATCTTGGGGCATTTACGTATTCACGCGAAGAAGGTACGGCTGCCTATGATATGGATGATAATGTACCTCAGGAAGAAAAAGAGAGAAGAAGAGCGGAAATCATGGCAGTTCAGGATGAAATCGCCCGCAGTATTCTGATGGAACAGATCGGCAGAGAATGCGAAGTGATTGTGGAGAGAACTGATCCATTAACACATATGTATGTTGGCAGAACATGGATGCAGGCACCGGACAATGTGGATGGTGTCATCCGTTTTCATCCGATGAAAGAGCACACTGCAGGTGAATTTGTAACTGTACGTGTGACAAAAGTATCCGGACAGAACCTCATTGGTGAGGAGTTATAGGAGGATTTATATTCATGAAATGTTACATCGGTATTGATCTTGGCGGTACAAATGTGCGCGTTGCCAAGGTCACCCAGGACGGTGAAGTCCTGGCTCAGGTAAAGGGACCATCTTATGGTACGGAAGGACCGGCAAAGGTCATGGCAAACATCAAAGCACTTGTTCATCAGATTCCTGACTGGCAGGAAGCAAGCGGAATCGGTGTCGGTGTTCCTGGCCCGGTCGAAGCAAAGTCCGGTACGATGGCATTGTCTACCAATCTGACAGGCTTTGCCGGATATCCGGTTGCTCAGGAGCTTTCCGAAGAATTCGGTATGCCGGCTTATCTTGATAATGATGCCAATGTTGCTGGCCTTGCAGAAGCACTTGTCGGTGCAGGTAAAGGACTGAATACGGTATTCTACGTCACGATTTCCACAGGCATCGGCGGTGTTCTTGTTGTCAATGGAAAGACTGTTTCGGGTATGCATGGTTTCGGGGGTGAAGTTGCCAATATCATCATTGACCGCAACCGTGACAAGATCAACAATCTGAACATCGGTGCCATTGAAAACGAAGCAAGTGGTACAGCCATTACACGTAAGGGAAGAGATGCATTTGGTGCAGATGCCATTCAGCATGCAGGTCAGGTATTTGATCTGGCAGAAAAGGGTGATGAGAAGGCAAAGGAAATCGTTGCGACAATGGAAGATGATCTGGGTAGATTCTTCTCCATCATCTCCTGCGTATGCGATCCGGAAATGTTCATCATCGGCGGCGGTATGACAAAGAGTGCAGACAAGTTCCTGCCGGGAGTTATTGAAGCATTCAGAAAGTATTCTCATACAGCAGTTCATGATACACCGTTTGTCATCGCAGGACTGGAGGAACCAGGTGTTGTCGGTGCGGCAATGGTACCATTATCTCACGAAGCTTAAAACATATCAGATCGGCATGTGATTTCGTGCCGGTCTTTTATATGCCGTGTTTGTATGTTATGATTGTCCGGGTGATTTCATGTATCATATATCGGATTTAAAAAAGTACACGAGATGTCCTAGAGCCTGGAGGCTGGACCAGATGGGAGAAAACCGTCCTTTTCAGCCTTTTGTACGTCTTGATGAAAAGATCACGGATCTTGCTATGGAAAAACTGCATGTGACAGATGCCTTCATCGGTGAAAGGGGAGATGCCCCTGAAAAAGCGATGGAAGCACTTTCGTCATACCAATGGCTTGTAAAGGCAAGATTTGAATATCATGGTCTGCGGATCAAGGTGCCTTTTCTGCATCGAAACGAAGACGGATGGGATCTGTATTTTCTGTTTACGGGTATCTATCCTCATCCGGATGATACATTGTTTTACTGTGCAAATCTGTGGGTGCTGGAAAATCTGGGTCTTCAGATCAGTAAGATCAGAATACTGCATCTGGATGCCGGTTATGTCAGAGGAAAACAGCTGGATGTCGATCGTCTGTTTGTGATATCTGATTCTTTCTATAATGGAAACAACAATCCTTCCGTAAAGATTGAACCGCATCTGAGAAAACATATGAAAGATTTTGACAGTCTGATGGAACAGATGAATTCCCTCGGTGATACGGTTCCTGATCCGATCCGTTCACAGATCTGCACTGGAAGAAACCGGTGCAGTCATTATGATGAATGTTTTGGACAGCAGAAAAAAGAGCCGGACAATTCCATTCTTCATCTGTTTTCATCCCAGTATCGCTATGCCATGGCAAAGGAAGGTCTGACTACGCTTTCTATGGCGGATATTTCCAGAATAGAGGGCAGCAGAATGCAGTATGCGCAGATTCAGGCGGATCGTAATGGCGGTCTATTTGTTGACAGATCGGCACTTGGGACATGGTTGAACGGGATCAGATATCCGATCTCCTTTCTGGATTTTGAATGGGAACGCTTTGCGGTACCTCCATATGAAGGAATGAAACCATACGATGTTCTTCCGTTTGAATATGCACTGTATATTCTGTATGAAGATGGAACAATGGAACAGAAGGTTTATCTCAATGTACATGATGACCGCAGAAACATGGCGGAAAATCTTGTCCGTGACATACCGGAAACCGGATCTGTTGTGGCATATAATGCTACAGGGGCAGAATCAGTACGGATCCGGGAATTCTCTGCGCTTTATCCGGATCTGTCTGAAAAACTGGACGCTGTTAATGCACGTATGGAAGATATGCAGATTCCGTTTATTACCGGTGCGGTCTATGATGTCAGGATGAGGGGACAGTGGTCATTGAAAGTGATTATGTCCATGATGAATGATGCATCTTATCAGGATCTGGATATCAACCAGGGGATGGAAGCAGTCTACCAATGGAGACATCTTGACTACAATGATGATACGCCAGAGGAAGAGAAAGAAAAGATCATTGAGGATCTGAGAAAATACTGTGGTATGGATGCCTATGCGATGACGGTTGTCTATCGATGGCTTTTGAATATCTGCAGAGAACCGAAATGACGTTTCCGGTTTTTTGTATGTTTTTAGATGTTCTTTCTTCCTATTTTCAGACATGAAGTTTATAATAAAAGTAACATAAAGATAAGAGCTCAAATCAGAATGTCATCTATGAAAGGAATCTGCCTGTGCGACACACAGAGACTTTCATGATCGTTATCTTACATGAAACTGGAGGTAAAAATATGCGGTTTGAAATTGTAGGAAAGAATGTAACAGTTACCCAGGCAATGCGCGAACAGATCGAAAAGAAGCTTTCTTCTTTGGAAAAGTATCTTCTGATTGATCCTGATACAATGGTACGTGTTGTCGCAAGAGTTTACCCGAACTCACAGAAGGTTGAAATTACAGTTCCGACAAAAGTAGGTATCCTCCGTACGGAAGTTGTTAACGACGACTTCTATGCGGCAGTGGATCTGGCAATCGACAAACTGGAAGATCAGATCAGAAGACAGAAAACACGACTCTCCAGACGTCACAGAGAGCACCTGTCTGATGCATTCATTCAGGCTGATATTCAGCAGGAGGAGGAACAGGATATTCCTGTTCGTACCAAGTCTGTTACAGCAGATGAAATGGCTCTGGATGAAGCAATCATGCAGATGGAACTGTCCGGTCACAGCTTTTACATCTATAAGGATGAGGATTCCGGCAAGATTGCTGTCGTATATGGTAGACACTCAGGCGGATACGGTCTGATTGAGGTCGACGAATAATTGTATCATCAAGGGTATTCCTGAGCAGGGAATGCTCTTTTTATATTGACATATGACTGGCTGATATTAATAATATAATTAGAACAATTCTAATATATGTTCGAGAATACTTCCATGAACAGTATTCTCTCAGATCATTACGATCTGAAAATTTCAAAAAGAAAGAGGAATTGAGAAATTATGAATCATTTATCATTAGACATCCGCGTTCCGATTGAACGCGACAATCCGTCCATCTGCAGAGATGAGGAAAAATGTATCCGCTGTGGTATGTGCAAAGAGGTCTGTACAAAGGATATCGGTGTTCATGGCACGTATACGTTTGAGCAGACCGGAGGAAAAGCGGTCTGCATCCATTGTGGACAGTGTGCAAATGTATGTCCTGTTGACTCAATTACGGAACGAAGAGAATACCGGAAAGTACAGGAAGCTGTTGAGGACCCTGACAGTGTTGTCATCGTGACTACTTCGCCATCCGTACGCGTCAGCCTTGGGGAAGCGTTTGGTATGAAGCCTGGTTCTTTTGTCGAAGGAAAGATGGTAGCCTTACTGCGCAGTCTTGGTGTTGATTATGTACTGGATACGAATTTTGCTGCGGATCTGACAATCGTGGAGGAAGCAAGTGAACTGATTGAACGTATTCAATCCGGACATGGAGTATTCCCGCAGTTTACAAGCTGCTGCCCGGCATGGGTGAGATATGTGGAAATGTATGTACCGGATCTGATCCCGAATCTGTCCACTGCAAAAAGCCCGATCGGCATGCAGGGACCTACAGTTAAGACATACTTTGCTGAAAAAATGGGGATTGATCCTGCCAGAATTGTCAATGTGGCACTGACACCATGTACCGCCAAAAAAGCTGAGATTCAGCGGGATGAGATGAATGCAGCAGGCAGAAAACTGGGCGATGAAACAATGCGTGATATGGATGTTGTCATCACGACACGTGAACTGGCATTATGGGCAAAGGAAAGAGGTATTGATTTTAATACGCTTGAGGATAGTTCATACGACAGTTATCTTTCTGAAGCTTCAGGAGCTGGTGTGATCTTTGGAAATACAGGTGGTGTTATGGAAGCTGCTGTCCGTACAACCTATGAATTCATCACGAAAACACAGGCACCGGAAACACTGCTCCATCTGGAACCGGTACGGGGATATGATGGAATCCGTGAGGCAGATCTGCAGATCAATGATCTGAGTGTGAAAGTAGCAGTTGTATACGGTACAGCCGATGCCAGAAAACTGATTGAAAGAATCAGAAGGGGTGAATGTGACTATCACTTTGTAGAAGTCATGACATGCCCTGGCGGATGTATTGGCGGTGGTGGACAGATCAAGGATCTTTCCAGAGATCAGGATGAAGTCAGAAAGGAAAGAATCAGAGGATTGTATTCACGTGATGAAGCAATGACACTTCGGAAATCACATGAAAATCCGTCTATTCTGAAAGTGTATGAGGAATACTATGGACATCCGTTAAGTCCTCTTGCTGAAGAAATGCTGCATACTTATTACACTGACCGATCTGAAATTTTTCACCATACCGACAACAGTCGCCCGCTAAACAGATATTCCGGTACACAGACAGAAAAGAACCTGGAAGCAGCATTTGCTGGTGAATCTCAGGCAAGAA
>JAEDEK010000026.1 GCA_016293365.1 Bulleidia sp.
GAATTCAGCTTCCTCTTCCGCCTCTTTCTGGCTGACAGCCTGAGAGAAGAAGTATACCCCAACCTGAATACCATTGGCAATTGCCTGAGAAATGTTGTAATCAAACATCTCATCCCGGTTGATCTGTCCGGTTTCACACCCTCGATAACCACAGCGGATATAGGCAAACTGTACACCGGCTTCCTTTACCTTTTTCCAGTCGATCGTACCCTGATGGGAAGATACATCAATTCCCGGAACTGATGTATAGGTATCATCTTCATACAGAATAAATCCGTTTTCGGAATATAGATTGGAATAATCATAATCATGCTCTACAAGATTTGAGATAACCGGTGTTCTCAGTTTTTTCTGATTCTCACGATATACCATTGTCATAACAAGCAGACTGAAAACAATCAGTACAATACTGACCTGGATTGAAGTATTTCTTCTGTATTTTTCCCTTCTTCTGTATCTTCTCTTCATGGAATCAAAAAGGCATATTATCCCGTAAGATATGATATGCCCCCTTCAGTTGTTTATTTTACCACTTTTGCTGCTTCATTGACCTGCAGAAGTTTTTCTGTCAGCTCATTTTCAATTTTATGCAGTTCTTCTTCTGCAGCAAGTCTCTTTTCTCTGCCATCCTTCTGGATCTGCAGAACTTCATCCAGCGTCTGGATCAGCTGTTCATTCGTATGCTTCAGTGTTTCGATATCCACAATGCCTCGTTCAGATTCTCTGGCAGTTTCCACCGTTGCCATATGCAGTGTTTCAGCATTCTTCTTCAACAGTGTATTTGTCATGTTAGTCACTTCACGCTGAGCTTCCATCGCTTCCTTGGAATGCTGGATACCCAGAGACAGCACAATCTGATTCTTCCATAACGGAATTGTATTGACAATTGTGGACTGAATCTTTTCAGTCATCAATGTATCGTTGTTCTGAACAAGGCGGATCTGTGGAGCCATCTGAATGGATACCTGTCTTGTCAGTTCAAGGTCATACAGTTTCTTTTCAAAACGGACACATGCCTGCTCCAGATCATTGGCTGCCTGTGCATCTTCCGGAAGTCCTGATGCCTTTGCTTTGGCAATCAGTTCAGGTAGCTGCTTTTCACGTACTTCTGTCAGTTTCTTTCTTCCAGCAAGAATATACATTGCCAGTTCCTTGGAGTTTCTATTATTCCGTTCATACAGTTCATCAAGAAGTGCGATATCCTTTAACAGAGTGATCTGATGTTCCTCCAGCATGGAAGCAACCTTTTCAACATTCTTTTCAGCAGAATCATACTTGATCTTGAAACGGGTTGCCTTATCCTGACCTTTATCGAACAATGAAGCAAAGAATCCCTTCTTTTCATCATCATCGCCATCAAAATCTTTCAGTTCCACAACAAGATCATTCAGAAGCTTACCGACTTCACCCAGATCCTTTGTACGGATATTCTTTAATGCAGCATCAGAGAAATCTGAAACCTTCTTCTGTGCAGCAGCACCATACTGCAATGTAATATCAGACTTTGTGATATCAATCTGCTGTGAGAAGCTGTCAATCGTAGCTTTTTCGGACTCGCTCAGAACAATGGATTCCAGAGGATCCTTTGTGGATACCTGTTTTTCCTGTTTCTGTTCCAGTTCTTCCAGCTTTTCGTTATTTTCTTCTCTGACTTCATCCGGTGTCAAAGTCAGTCTGATTTCAGGCATTTCCTGTGCCTGCTTGGCATTTTCACTCATGGTACATCCCTCGGCTTTCATAAAATATTCGCTGACACTATCATACCAAGAAACAACTTCTTTGGTTCACAAACTTGAAAAATTGACAGGAATTTCTCTTCTGTTCACACATTCTTTTCTGAGATACAATACCAACATGAAAAACACGAAACTTGTATTACTGGGTACAGGCACACCAAACGCATGCCCGGATCACAGTGGCCCTGCCAGTGCAGTGATCGTCAACAACAAAGCTTATCTGATTGATTTTGGACCAGGTGTCGTCAGACAGGCATCCAGGGCATATTTCAAAGGAATTGATGCCTTACGTCCTGATAGACTGGATATTGCCTTCTGTACCCATCTTCACACAGATCATACAACAGGTTTACCAGATCTGATCTATACGCCATGGGTGCTGGAAAGAGAGAAACCATTAAAGCTTTATGGTCCTGCAGGATTATCCGATATGGCACATCATATCGAAAAGGCATACAGTGCTGATCTGGATATGAGACTTAATGGTGATGAACCCGCCAATCCTACAGGATATAAAACCGAAGTCACGGAACTGCAGCCTGGCAGAGAAGATTATGGCATCATCTATGAAGATGAAAACGTCAGAGTCAATGCATTTACCGTAAAACATGGAAGACTACAGTCTTTGGCCTACAGATTCATGACAGACGAAGGAATCATCGTCATTTCAGGAGATACCGCACCAGTTCCGATCATGATAGAAAAAGCAATGAACGCAGACATTCTTCTGCATGAATGTCAGTATGAACAAGGCCTGTCAGCACGTACACCACAATGGCAGATCTACCATAGAAATGTACATACAATGAGTACGGATCTGGCGCATATCGCAATCAAAGCCCGACCAGCACTGGTCGTAACATATCATCGTATCTACCACATGAATATCCTGGACAACACCATCGATCTCAACAAAGAGATGGAAATACGAAACGAAAAAATCCTGCAGGAAATCAGATCTGCAGGATATGATGGACCTGTCATCAACGGACAGGACCTGGACGTGTTTTAGAAAGGCGGATGAACTGAATCATCCGCCTATTATTCTTCTCAGGATAGATCAAAATCTTCCTTTTTCAGCAGTGACATGTCAGGATTTTCTTCGTTGACAATGCGGCTGGACTGATGCAGAATCGCTTCTTCAATCGTATTTCTGGCAAGACGTCCATTACCTGCTTCCGCAGAATTTTCCGCCTGTCTGCGATCAAAAAATGCACGAAGTGCTTCTTTCGCTTCTTCTTCAATGACATATCCTTTTGAGGATGCCTGAATATCCGCAATCCTTACGAGTTCCTCACCTGTATAATCCTTGAAGTTGATCACATTCGGGAATCTTGACTTCAATCCGGAATTTGCTTCCAGGAAACCTGCCATTTCCTTCTTGTATCCGGCAAGAATGACAATCAGATTTTCTCTGTTATCTTCCATCGCCTTGACAAGTGTATCAATAGCTTCAAGACCGAAACTGTCATCTTTGCCTCTGTACAAAGAATAAGCCTCATCGATGAACAGTACTCCACCCAGTGCACTGCGGATGACATTCATGGTCAGAGGTGCTGTCTGACCGACATACTGGGCAACCAGGTCTGCACGTGTCACTTCCACAAGCTGACCTGTAGATAATGCTCCGATTGCCTTCATATATCTTGAAATCAATCTGGCAATGGTTGTCTTACCTGTGCCTGGGTTACCAGTAAAGATCATATGCATGGATACAGATGCGCTCTTGAGTCCCTGCTGTTTTCTCTTCTCGTTCATCGCAATATGGGACTGCAGGGAACGGATATATCCCCTTACTTCGTCCAGTCCGACAATACCATCCAGTTCTCGATTGACTGCTTCGATTTCCTCCGCACTGTTACGGGAGCGTGATAATGGTGTATCGCACAATGAAATCACAGGTACACCATCCTTTACACTCACCTGTACAGCAGCATTGTTTTCAGGCATTGCTTTCAGCACAGCTGCAGAAGCAGATACATAGAAATCATAGAAGATCGCATGAATTCCATCTCTTCCCTGTGTCTTATCAAAACGGTCTTTCACCCACACTTTTACATCATCTGTGCCTGTCACATTGATATGCAGGTTTTCGCTGCACTTTGCGATGAACTGCTGCATTTCAAGTTCAATGATCTGGTCGATGGATTCACTGCTGAGTTTTTCAAATGTTATCGTATCAAGTACATGATACATGAAATCCGCACCGAACGTATTCTGTACAGCAGATACCTTACCATCGGTTATGAAAACAAGATATTTCTTCTGGGCATACAGAGCATCCACGGCATTCTTGACAAGTCCTGTCTGGTTTTCCACAAGAATTCCCTGTGAAAGAACATATCTTCTGTTGAGAATGATTCTGCCCTTTGTAACAAGCTCGCTGATCATGCGGTTGAAACCGGCAAAGCTGGATTCAAATCCTTCAAAGCAGATCATCTGCCCTTCACCATACAGTACCTGATACATGTCCTGCAGAAAAACCTGTTCCTGTGAACCGGAAGTATAGCGGGACATATCTACGGTATAAACCTGATCACTGCTGAGTATATGTCTTTTCGCACATTCCCTGGCAATCATGGATACAGCTTCGTGTCTGCCTGTACCTTCTCCACCGCAGATCAGAATGACATTGGCAGCTTTGTTTTCATCAAATCCCATGACAAACGGTCTGCGGACTGCTGTGGACAAAGAAGAAACAGCCATCTTCTGACCGATGATATTCTGATTCATGATCTCTTCGATTTCCATGAATGCCTTCGGCAGATCAATATCCTTTACATCGATCTTTTCTTCCACATCATAATCCTGTTTCAGACTCTCCTGCAGAGAATCGAGATCTTTCATCATATCCACATTGACCGGCTCTGTTTTCGTGATCTCTTCCGACATTTTCTGCAGATCCGACTGCTGCCTGTTCAGAATTCCCATCAGTTCGTTCAGTGCACTGTTGGCATCTTTCAGAATGCTTCTGTCATTCGGCACACCACGATATGTACTGCCATCCATGGTCAGTTCAATATCCGATGACTCATCATCCTTTTCATATGCCCTTTTTTTACCAAGAACCTCATTCCAGAGACGGTTCTTTTCATCACTTCTGTCTTTCATAATATTTCACTTTTCAATGGATTTTGCCAACATCTGATCCTGGTCGGTCAGTCCATCCTTCTTCAGAACTGCCTCAAGGGTGGAAATATCCGCACTGAGGTTTATGAAATCCTGATCGGTCATGGAGGAGATGATATTCTTCATGGCTGTATTGATCAGCTGAATCGTATTGGACAGCTTTTCTTTTGTTTCCCCATAGGCAGGGTCTGAAGTTGCCACCTGCAGAGATTCATACTGTTGCAGGATCTTGACCAGAATCGGCAGATAATGCTCATAGAGCTTGTTCAGTTTATCTTTTGTATTCGGCAGTTTCTTTGACAGATCATCAATCTGCTTCAGATAGGCACATGTTTCATACAGATCCTTTGAAATCTTGTCGTCTGGAATGTTCGTATTCAGCGCGTTGATTTCATTGATGAACTTCTGAGCCATGGAAATCTGTTCCTGCTTCCTCGATTCTGACTTCGGTTTCGGTCTGGATGGTGTCACTTCCACATCTACAATATCTTCTCCCATCTGATTCAGTTCACGATTGGCACGCTCATACAGCGTATCGATCATGATTCTGTATGAATCCGGAAAACGGTTCTGGAATTCCGACATGGAACACAGATAGGAATGATCCTTATATACTTCCAGGGAAGAAAGATTGGCATAGTTTGTACCTGACTTTACCAGTTCCAGATCTGCACCGACCTGAATGGAATGATTCGCCTGGAACCATTTTTTCAGGAATGCATTGATTCTGGAAATCTTCTGCTGGTCAGATGAAGAAGTACGTGTATAGTGTCTGTTATATGTCTTTCTGTTGCTCTCATTCTGATTGGATGCCTTGATTGAACCCAATGCCGCAAACAGAACCACTGCCAGTATGATCAGAAGCGGGAAAAAACCACCCGTTCCAAAAAAGATCAGAAATAAAAAGAAAAAGAAAAATCCTGGATTACCACCACGTCTTCTCATATAAAGCCTCCGAATACAGCAATTATAGCACACAGTCATACTGTTTTTTCCTGTGGATGATCGCTTCTGGTTATGATTTCATTAAGAAATCAGGACCTGCCTTTTCTCAATTACAGAAGCAATGGGGTATAATGATTCCATGAAAAAAATCATCGCATCCAAAGACCAGTTTACTGCACTGCTTGCAGATCATGCTCTCAGCAATCATGGTATTTCCACTGGGATCCGTACTGAAACGCTTTCCGGAGCATTAAAGCTGAAATCAACACCGGTTGAAACAGCTTTGTTTCAGCTGAAACAGACATTTCATGAAAAAAAAGAGGAGTTTCCGATTTATCGGGATATGTTCATCTATCCTTCTTTTATCATGGAAATCATTGCGTTTACCCGCAAGGTCATCGCCTATGATATTCCTTCCGATACACTTCCCAGACGGAATGAAAACGAAAAAGAACTGGCACGTATCGTCCAGACTGCGCTTTCCTGCATGGAATGGGAAGAAACAGAAAACAGAACTTCCATACAGAATCAGTTTGCCCAAATCACTTCTGATCAGAATTACTGCCTGTATCCGCATTTCATCAATGAACCATATCTGTATGAAGTATATGATTCCCTGAAAAAAACCATACCTGTGATCACCACACCGGAAGTTCATCCACAGGTCATATTACGACACGGACTCAATGCACGACAGGAAATGGAAGCCATTGCGCAGGATATCTGCCGCAAAGGAAAGACATGTAATGTTATCCTGACATCCATGGATACACAGTATCCGCTTCTGCAGTCTGTTTTTGCCCGTTATGGCATTCCATACTGCACTTCAGAGATTATCATTCCGGTTCATATTCCTTCTGTTTTCACCGCTCTGCTGCGTTATGGAGTTTCACGGTCCGTACAGGATCTTCAGCAGGCATGCCGTGTTAATGCTTTTGGTGTTCCATTGGATCTGCCTGTGCAGCAGTATCTGTTTTCTCATTTTACACAGCTGCAGACAGGTAAATCCATTGTGGCGAAGATGCAGGAAGATGCTGTTCTTTCCCACTCCTGTGGACTGTATGAAGCCATGGAGAACAAATGTACAGCATTTCTCGAAAAGATTCAGCCTGCTTTGGATTCCATCCATCAGGCGGAAGACATGAATGAAATGATTCATGCATGTTACACCATCATGGCGGAACACCCGTATCTGCGTGATCATAACGAACTGAAAGCCGCAATGCAGATCAGAGAAATACTCTCAGGTGTCAATGAACAGATTCATACAAAAGAAGATATCAGCTTCCTTGCGGATTATCTGGAAACCATCACTGTCAAAGGGACATATCAGGACAGTCCTTTCTGTCATGTTACGGATCTGACACATATCGTTCCCGCTGCTGATATCAGCTATGTTGTCAGTGTGGATGGATCCTCATATCCAGGTGTGCCGAACGAATCCGGGCTTTTTGATGAAAAATACATGGAAGCTGTTTCAGGCTATCCATCTCAGCTGACACGGAATCAGATGTATATCAGCCAGCTTTCCTGGATTGAATCATCTGCCACACAGGAGCTGATCTGCTCCTGGCACACCAATGACTATCAGGGAAGAGAAGTCCAGCTGGCACTGGAAATTGAACAGAAATTTGGAAAGAATGCTGAAGCATGGCATCTTGACAGACTGTCCCCTGCACCTTTATACCCGCATACCATCACCTCTGAAACAGCTGCGAAGCTGTTCATGCATCAAGGCGCTGTTACAGGTTCCATTACATCTGTGGAAAATTACTTCCGATGTCCATACCAGTGTTTTATTCAGTATGGCCTTCATGTCCGAAAACCGGACTACGGATCTCTTTCCACAAACGCCATCGGAAATATCCAGCACTCCATCATGGAACGGTCCGTCAAGGACTTTCACAAGGCATATGCCTCTATCGATGAAGCGCAGATCCGTGCCTACATCGATCATACATTTGCACTGATGAAGGAAGCCTCTCCGGATCAGGTACATTTGCTTGATATGACTCAGGAACGCATGGTTACCGGAATTCGTCTGACAATGAAGTTCCTGCAGTCGTTTGAAAACAGCACATCCTTTACACCGGATCAGACGGAACTGAGATTCTGTGAAGAGATCATTGACGGTGTGATTCTGACCGGGGTTATTGACCGTCTGGATCTGTATGGAAAGGAATTTCTGCGGATCATAGACTACAAATCCACAGGCTATTCGCTTTCTGAAACAAAGGTCAAAGCATGTGTTCAGCTTCAGCTGCTGACGTATGCCATGATTGCTCAGAAGCTTTACGGCATCACACCAGCAGGTGTCTATTACTGTTCTTTCCGGAGCGAAACCTACGATGTTCCTGCAATGACAAAAGGAAGAAAGGAAATCATTGAAACGGATTTCAGTGATGAAGCGGAAGAAGAGCGCATGATGAATCAACGGACACTGAAAGGCTGGACATTCACAGATCGTACCGTTGAAATGGATGAAACCGGAACACATATCGCAACACTGAAAAAGCAGAAGGATTTCGAACTGATCCGGGCATGCATGCAGGAAATCTATTCCATTTTCCTGTCCCGTATCAGACAGGGAGATATCTCTTTGTCTCCAGATGAAAGTGCATGCGGATTCTGTTCTTTCCGTCCAATCTGCCGGTATCATGGTGAATACCGCAAGCAGAACCCGCTTGTCTTTCAGGATGTAAAATTCTCGGTTGGAAAGGATTAGGCATGGGAAAACGATTCGATAAACAACAGCTTGAAGCCATTGAAACACTGGGCACAAATGTTCTTGTCTCCGCGTCTGCCGGTGCCGGTAAAACCGGAGTTCTTGTTGAAAGACTGACCAAACGGACTGTCAGAGACAAAGTCAGTATTTCCCGGATTGTCGCCATGACATTTACCCAGGCAGCAGCCGAGGAAATGAAAAAAAGACTTGCCGGAAGACTCAATGAAGAATATGCCACAGCAAAGACAGAACAAGAGCGGCTGTTCCTTGCCGGACAGCTTGCAGGTCTTTCCAGCGCAGATATCACAACCATCGACTCCTACTGCCTGAAAATCATCAGAAAATACTATTCCACCATCGGTCTTGATCCGAAAACCACAGAAACCATTCTTGATGAAGGAACATCCTCTCTGTATCGCAGACAGGCATTTGATCTTGTTCTTGCCCATCTGATTGAAACAGAGCCACAGGACGCAAGACTGCTTCTTGACTTCTTTTCCCCACGCCCGGAAAATACGGATATTCTGTATGATGCTGTGTGTGCCATCAACCGTACTGCCCAGGCAGGCATGAATCCTGAAGCATGGTATGAAGATGCGGTTTCCATGTATGCACCTGTAAGATCCTTCCAGGATCTACACCCATCCTTACGCAGTGCCTTTCTTGCTTCCATCACATGTCAGCTGGAAAACATGCAGGTACAGATTGAAAGAATGAAGGAACTGTCTGTACAGGAAGAAAAAGTCAAGCCGGAAACCCTTGAAGAAGAAGGCAACATGATTACCAACTGCCTGAACCATCTGCGCGATGGCCGTTATGAAAGCTACCGTTCCTCTTTGACTTCTCTTGCCATGCACAGAACTTCTCCATGCACAGCAAACGGACCATATTCCAGTCTGCGCAAAAAAGTTGAGGAAACAAAAAAAGCCCTTCTTGAATCAGCCTATCCACAGGAAATACTGATTTCCGATCATAATGATTTGAGCCATCTTGTATCTGTACTTGTGAATATCGCCCGTGCAGCATGGGATACATTCTGTACCATCAAAAAAGAAAACACATGCATGGATTTTACAGATATGGAACGTTTTGCCTATGAGATTCTGCAGAAAAACAACGGCAGTGTTGCCTCTATTCTGCAGGACAGTCTGGATGAGATACTGGTAGATGAATTTCAGGATACGTCAGAACTGCAGAATGCCATTATCACATGCATTTCCAATGGCCATAATGTATTCCGTGTCGGTGATGTCAAACAGTCCATCTACCGTTTCCGTCAGGCTAAGCCTGAACTGATGCGTTCTTTGATGCATGATCCGGATACCCATCAGATTACATTACGCCATAACTACCGTTCAAAAGACAGCATCGTTACCTTTACCAATCTGCTGTTTTCTAAAATCATGAATATCGACGGGTGTCAGGATACCTACACGGAGCTGGACGCCGTATCCATCGGTGAAAACAATGCCGCTCAGATGGAAGAGAGTCTGCGCCCTGTCATCTTTGCCTGTATTGAAAAACAGCAGGATCCGGACTTTGATCCAAAACGTGCAAAGGCGGACTGGATTTCCGCAGAAATTCTGTCTTTGATGAAAAAGGATCCATCCCTGCATTTCTCAGATTTTGCCATCCTGGTCAGATCTCATGCAGACAAGAATCCGATCCGCCAGAGTTTCGAACAGTACAATATTCCGTATGATATTGACGGCAGAGACGGATTCTTCCAGTCCTCTGTTGCGCTCACTATTCTTTCCATGGTACATGTCATGCTTGACAGCGATGACGAACTGCATCTGCTTGCTGTAGCAGCCTCTCCATTGTTCGGATACAACGATGAACAGCTTGCACAGCTGAAGATCCGTTATGGTTCTATTATGCAGGGAATCAAAGAAGAAAATGGCCAGCTGCTTCAGACTCTGCAGAGGCTGAGGTGCATCGCTGACCATCAGGATATTCCCGCCATGCTGAGTGAAACAGCACGCATCAATGACTACTACAACCGTCTTTCTTCCAGAGATCAGGCAAATTTTGATTTCCTGTTTGAAAAGGCAGTCAATGGAAAATATGATTCCCTGATGACATTTCTGGAAGTCATGGAGGCTGGTCAGGATGAGAAGAGCTCTGAAGCCATGGCAAGAGGAAAGGATGATGATGCGGTAATCGCAACAACCATCCATCAGTCCAAAGGTCTTCAGTATAAGATTGTTTTCCTGTGGGGTACTTCCGCCAACAGATTCAACGATGCCGGAAGTGCCGTCATGGTCAATGACACTCTGAAACTCGGTATTTCACACCTTTCCCTTCCATATCGTGCAAGGCGTTCTACAATTGCCCGCATGGCTGTGGAATACCAGAACAGCCTTGAGGATGTACAGGAATTCGTCCGCCTTCTGTATGTTGCGGTTACCCGCGCAGAACACAGTCTTTATCTGGTGGACTGTCTGAAGGAACCTTTTGAACCGATGGATCTGAATGTTTCCTTCCTTCTGGCAAGAAAAGGTATTACAGGTACCATGGACATTCCATTACAGAATGAACCATTGTATCAGACCATCATGGTAGATGACATCAATCCGGACAAAGCAATACCTCTTCCAGCCAGATATGCCCAGCAGCTGCCTGTCTTCCATACTCCAGTAGAACATCTGCCATCTCTTTCATCTCCATCTTCTCTTGAAGTGACATCTCTTCCTCCTCTGGAACCATCAGACAACAGAAAGGCAAAATCATATGGTACGCGAATCCATGAAATCATAGAGGAACTGCCGGACACAGAGTGGAATGAATCAATGTTGAAACAATACAGACTTCATTCCGGGGAAGTCAGAAGAATCCTTTCCTTCGGCAGCAGTGATCTGTACCATAAGGCACTGACCATGCACATTGAAAAGGAATTCCCGTTCTTTATCATCTCTGAAACGGAGAGAACAACCGGATCCATGGACTTTGTTGCCTGGAATGACCATGAGGTCATGATTATTGACTTCAAGACAGATCATTGTTCCCAGGATGAAATCTACAGCCGTTATCACGCCCAGCTGAATGCCTATCGCTCAGCTGCGCAGACAATCTGGCCAGATCATCAGATCCGTGTATATGTCTGGTCCATCCACCACGAAAAAGAAATCGAGATCTTTCCATGATCCCGATTTTTTCATTCTGCTGTTTCATACAGGAAATGATACAGTGCGCCGATCAGATTGGCGTCATTATAAAATCTGCATGTATCCACCTGAGGCAATGGAAGCTGAATTCCACCAAGGAAATCCGGATGATAGGTGCGGATATCCTGAATGGACTGCTTCAGATATTCCAGAAGAAGAGGCTGTTGAGAAATTCCACCGCCGATGACCACTTTCTCCACATCAAGGAGAACATTGATACTGAAGATGGTAAGAGCCAGATCATCTGTATATTTCTTCAACGCTTTCAGGGCATTCGGCTCCCCGGCATTGATATAGGCAAATGCCTGCTCTCCATCGATTTTTTCATCCAGTTCCATATATCCCATGACCTTTTCAATCAGGCCTGATGTGCCTAGCTGCGCCACATAACTTGAAGTTGATGCAGGAGAAGCAATATTGACACACATGGATGAATACTCCCCGGCAAAGAAATCCTTGCCTCTTCGCAGCTTTCCATCTAGAACGATACCACCACCGATGGATGTGCCGATCAGAAAAACCGCACCATCTCTGACATCTGACAGATTGCCCTTCCATACTTCCGCAAGAGCTGCTGCTTTTCCATCATTTTCAACAGAAGCCGGGACCCCGTAACGTTCCTGAAACATCTGCGTCAGCGGAAGTTTCTGCAGGTAAGGGAAAACTCCCACCACATCAATGACTCCCTGTGTGCTATTGATGATTCCGGGGGAAGAGATTGCAATCCCGTCGATTCCAGGATACTTTTCCACAATTCCGTCAATTACCGCAAAGAATGATTCTACAGTATCCTTCTTTCCCGGACTTTTTACTTTTCCTTTTTCCAGAATATCCGCTTCTTCATTCATCAATGCATATTTCATGAATGTTCCGCCCCAGTCAAATACAAGATATCTGCTCATAAGATCCACCTCATTGTTTCTGCTTCCATAATAAAGTATTCCGCCCCATTTTCCAAAACAAAAAAAAACAGAGAAATACTTCTCTGCTTTTGCATCATGCATCACTTGGCAACAGGGCTGATGCATTGTCATTATAGTCCTTCCTGACAGGCAGTCCACACTTTTGCACTGTTTTTCTGTTTCATTTCACGGAACATGGTCATATTCCAGAACGAAACAGGCTGGTTAATGCAGAAACACTGTCCGTTTTTTTGATTTCTGTACTGCCGGCGAAATGATATCTGAAGTCTGTATCCTCTGCATAAACATAAATCACAATATCTTCTTTTCTATGTCCGGCAAGATCGATCTGCGCTTCATATTCATGATCAAAGTTCAGATTGAGATACTGCTCTTTGACATAATCAGGATCCGCAACATCATATACCCGTGCCAGAACACGGCTGACCGTATTGGCACCTGTGATATCAGTTACCCTGATGGTATAGCGGGATGAGATCAGAGAGGATTTTTCCACTGCAATATTACAGTCCGGTGCATAATCTGCCGTATTGAATGATTTCTGCCCGGCAATGACATCATTGATCTGATCATATACGACGATATTGATACCTCTGTTATGGAGCGAATAGTCATCGAATTCATATCCTACGATAATGGATGACGTCTGCTCCTGGTTTGCAGAAGAAGAGATGACATATGGAACCCCATTGCTCAGTGTGCCGTTTTCTCTGACATAATCCATTCCATTACCTGTTCGCACTCCATCTTCACTGATGATGGCATAGGCTGCAGGCTTTTTCGTGGAAATGAGATTGCCGATGCCTATTTCCTGCATGAGATCTCTTTCTCTGTCTGTAATTCTGTCAGCCGCTTCTGACTGAACTGTCATAAAGATGGTATAGTGAGAAAGATCGATTTTCTCAATTCCTCTAAGATATTCATAAAAGGAGTTACCCTGCATCGCCGTCAGGTACACATTTCCTGTACAGTCGAATATATTGACTGTCTTTATCGCATCATCTTTTTGAACATCCACATCAATCCTGACTGTAACGGTGTTCATATGTTCCACAGGGATTCTGATGGATCCGGTATACTGTCCGCATCCATCATATTCCAGTACTCCTTCATCCAGAAGTTCCTCTCCATCATATGTACTGATCCGCATTGCCTGAATGGAACCGGAAAGATAGAAAATATCATCTACTGAATATACTGCCTTTTCGCTGCTTTCATCATAGGAGACAAGTGTGACATTTCCTCCAGGAGATATGCCGCTTCGATTGATCAGAGCATCTGTATCCTGCTCCAGACTTGCCTTTTCCTTCATGAAATCAGAACTTTTGGAAAGCTCTGTGGAAAAAGAAAGAACATCAGACCGTTCAAGCAATGTAGATACACCGGAAAACAGATCTGTTCCCAGTCCAAGTCTGTTACCATCGATTCTGACTCCAAGTGCGGAAAGAACCGTCGGAAAGGTATCAAAGGTCGTAAAACTGCGCATGCCTTTACTGTTGTTTTCAGCAGGAGCTGCATTGATATAGGCTGTATAGACTCTCCTTTGATAATCATCATCTACACCATTACAGAAATCAGAGTCCATGGTAGGATGATCACCGGTAATGACAATGGTTGTATTCTCATACCAGTCCTGTTCCTGAATCCAGGAAACCAGTTCACTGATCTGACGTGAGGAACATGCCATGACATTTGCATACTGATCCCCGTACTCATCGACACAGATACTGCATGGATATCCATTTTCAAAATGTGTATCTGCCGTCAGCATCGTATAGTTGAAAGGCTGATCCTGACCAGCCAGTTGTGTCAGTTCTTCTTTGGCATAGGATATGAGCTTCTGATCTTCATATCCCCACCATACATAATAGTCCTCATCCAGAAGACCAATTGACTTATAGTAGTTGATATCATGGATTTCATAATTTCCGTGTGTACTGAAATACAGCTGACGTCCACCGAAAACACCATCGGAACCACATTCAAAGACAGAAGTGTATCCCGCCTCATTCAAAATATCGCCCAGTGTTGTAATCGAAGGAAAGAAAGCAGTCTGCGTATCCATATTGTTTCCGGAAATATCAATCTGCAGAGGAAGACCTGAAGTAGCCGCAAAAAGACCACCCATTGTCCAGGTTGTTCCAGGCATGGATACACCACCATTCAATGTTTTCCTGTCCCCGGAAAAATTCTCATTTTCCTGTGAAAGCCGGGTCAGTTCCGGAATGACTCCATTTTCAAACGCACCACCATCCGATATGGAAGCATAGGTTGTTTCCATGGATTCCAGAAAAATCATGATCAGATTTCTTTTTTCTTCCGGGAATACCAGCTCAACTTCTGATGGATCCACGTAGTTTTTTTCTATGAACTCCGAACCGTTCATCTGATTGTTCAGATATGCCATGACATCCATACGGGTACAGAACACGGTACCACTGATCGCAATGGCTACAGCCCCCAGAGCAGTGAGTATCGACTTTCCGATATCTCTGACATGTTTACCTGCATGTGCCAGCAGACACAGAAGGATGATAACCATGATCAGGCATAACACAGTCGGAAGCAATGCAGAAGATATGAACTTCTGTACCATTCCTCCACCTGTTCCCTGAAAAGAAACAGATAACTGATAGACAAGTTCATCCATCTGCAGCTTTGGCCATGTATCAAATAACCATTTCACGGTAAACGCAAGGAAGATGCCAGTTACAGAAACAACCAGTGCCAGCAGAGATGTCCATACGCCATAGTTTTTCTTTTTTGCGATACGTGCATTCTTACGGGCTGATTTATAATCCTTCTGTGCCTGATGGAAGGATTTTCTGGATTCTTTCAGCTGTCTCTTCAGATCTCTGTTTTCCTGTCTTATATTTCTTACTTCCTGTCTGGATTGTTCCTGGCGGGATACCGCCTGTTCAATTCTTGCATTCCTGAGCTGAATCTCATTGCTGTGATATTCTTTCTGACGCGCAATAAATCCTTTTTTCTCAAGAGCCTGCAACTGAATTTCTGCAGGAGTCTCAGCTTTTGAAATCCGGTGCTTTCTGTTAACCCTGTACAGGAAAGGGTTTCTGTATGCATATCTGCTGTGAGATGTTTTCTTTCTGTTCCTTCTGTTTTTCATTCTGATTTCCTATTAAACCGATACATTCTACCACACATGATGTGAAGAACAAGTGATGTGAAGGATGAATAATAAATAATTTGCAGATGTATTCAAGATTGACAATATCAAATGCTTCATAAAAAAAGAAAAAGGAATACCGAAGTATTCCCGAATCATCTGTCAAGCATCAGATCTCCATCCTTAACCCATCCGAGTTTTCTGCAGATCATATTGATCAAAGGACACAGAACAGCTGGAAGGATAAAACAGATCAGTACAAGTCCAATCCAGTCCATTGACGTAATTGCTGTCTTTGAACCGTTTGCGATGTCATTGATCCATCCACTGTAGACACCGATCTGTCCAACAAATCCGCATGTACCCATTCCGCTGGAAACCGGCGTGCCATTCATCTGCATTCTGAATACACATGTCGCAAGCGGCCCGGTAACAGCACTGGTTACAATTGGTGCAATCCAGATTTTCGGATTTTTAATAATATTGCTCATCTGCAGCATGGATGTTCCGATTCCCTGGGAAATAAGACCTCCAACTCCATTCTCCTGAAAGGACATGACGGCAAAACCGACCATCTGTGCACAGCATCCTGCTACAGCTGCTCCACCAGCCAGCCCTGTTAAGGAAAGAGCTGCACAGATTGCTGCAGAAGATACCGGTAAAGTCAGAAGAATACCGACAACAACAGATACGATGATACCCATGATAAACGGCTGCTGCTCCGTAGCCCACATGATAATTGCACCACACTTCAAAGCCAGTTTTCCGATAGAAGGTGCAAGAAGCGCACTTAAAGCAATACCGACCCCAATTGTCACAAGAGGTGTGACAAGAATATCCACTTTTGTTTCCTTGGACACAGCCTTTCCAAATTCAGCTGCAATCACAGCAACAAACAGAACAGCTAGTGGACCACCAGCTCCACCTAATGCATTGGAAGCAAAACCAACGGTAATCAGAGAAAACAGAACAAGCGGCGGACATTTCAGTGCATAACCGATCGCACATGCCATCGCTGGACCGCTCATAGCTGAAGCAAGTCCTCCTACTGTATAATCCGTTCCGGAAATAGTAGCAACAGTTTCGGTCAGAAAACCAATCTGAAACTGTGTGCCGATTGTGTTGATAATGGTTCCAATCAGCAAAGAACAGAACAGTCCCTGAGCCATAGCGGAAAGGGCACCTACAAGATATCTGTCAACAGAAATCTCAATGTCCTTACGCTTCAAAAAATCCTTGATCGAATTCATAAATGTTTATCCCCTTGTAACTTATTGACTAAGTTAAACACTATTATACATGCAATAGTCAAATTGACAATATCTTAAATAGTCAATTTGACAATAAGTTGAATAAACCGAAAAAAAGGAAGAACATATGCGTTCTTCCGTATCACCCGGCAACGAGCTCGATTC
>JAEDEK010000027.1 GCA_016293365.1 Bulleidia sp.
GAAAAAAGAAGAATCAGGAAACTGTTGAAGAAAGAACAGAAGCACTGAAAACCCTGCAGGAAACAGGGTTTTTGTTGTATAATCAGTTTTAGGAGAAAATATGGCAAAACTGGCTTTATATCAGAAATATCGTTCAACAGATTTTGATGAAGTCGTCGGACAGGAATATGTAGTACGATCAATCAGAAATGCAGTTCGAGAAGGAAAAACAGGACACGCCTATCTGTTCTGTGGACCACGTGGTACAGGTAAGACTACCATGGCAAGACTGCTGGCGAAGGCGGTTAACTGTACAGACCATGAACATGCACCATGCGGTACATGTGATAACTGTATCGCTGCCGCAAATGGTACACATCCTGATATTGTAGAAATCAACGCTGCAAATGAAACACATGTAGAAGATATCAGAGAATTGATTGACAGATCACAGCTTGCACCAATGATGGGAAAGCATAAGATCTACATCATTGACGAAGTTCATCAGCTTTCTTCTGCGGCATCCAGTGCTTTGCTGAAAACGTTGGAGGAACCTCCGGAAAATGTTCTGTTTGTTCTTGCAACAACAGATCCTCAGAAACTTCTACCGACCATTATTTCCAGGTGCCAGAGATTTGATTTTACTAGTCTAAGAAAAGATCAGATCAGAGATCATCTGATGGCGGTTGCACAACAGGAAAACATACAGCTGGAAAAAGAAGCTGCTGAAATGATTGCAGAACTGTCGGATGGTGGAATGAGAGATGCATTATCCATTATGGATCAATGTGCCGCCTATACAGCAGATCAGATCACGATGGATGCAATTGACAGAATATACGGTCTTACAACAACGGATGAAAAAGTAGATCTTCTCTGTGATATTGTCAGACAGGATATACCATCGGTATTATCCAGAATTGATGGATACAGACAGAGAGGAATTGATCTGTCCCGTTTTACAGATGACGTGATTGATGTATTAAAGGAAACTGTGATCTATAAAACAACAAAAAGGGAAGATCTTCTGAAACTGATTCATCCAGAACAGGCACGAAAACTGTTTGAATATGCAGATCTGAGAACCTGTCTGAATATGGCTGATACATTTCTGGAAACAAAAGAAAGATTCCGTCTTTCTTCCAGCAGTGCGACATGTTTTGAAATCACATGTCTGAAACTTGCAGCCCAGGAATATATTCAGGAAATTCAACAGGATCACCAACAGGAAAAAATATCAGGAAGCAGGAATAAGGTGGATCATATTCCTGCGCCGATTGTTTCACGTGAAACAAAACCGGATATACCGGTGCAGAAAATAAATCAGGCGACTCAGCAGGAAGAAAAACCGGTTGAACTTACAAAAGAAGAAATACATACATGGAATGATGAAGAAATACTATCTCTTCTTGTTCAATGCAATAAACAGTCAAAAGCATCAGATGAAAATACATTTTCCATGCTGAAAAACTACAATGGTATGGATACCAGAAAATATATCAGTATTTTGGAAAATGTCAGAGTTGCTGCCAGCTGCAATGATGCGATCATCGTCATGACAAAAGTTCAGCAGATTGTAAACAGAATCAATGAATCTGTCATGAATGAACAGCTGTATGAATTTATGAAAAATACAATGCATACAGATAAGATGATCTATGCAATTACAGAAACACAGTATCTCAGCGCAACAAAGGCGTTCCGCGAAAGAATGCAGAACGGAACACTGCCTTCTCCGATGAAAATCGTAAGATATCATCAGGTGACAGAAGAAAAGAAAGAGAAAACACCTGCAGACAGAATAATAAATCTGTTTGGGAAGGATCAGGTGGAAATCATACAGGAGTAAAAAATGGATTTTGGAAAACTGATGGAACAGGCGAGCAGGATGCAGGAATCCCTTGGCCGCCTGGAAGATGAACTGAATGCGACAGTCTATGAAGGAAGTTCCAATGGGCTGACTGTAAAAATCAACGGAAAGATGGAATGTCAGGAAATCCATATTCCGGAAGAAATGATGGATGACCGTGAAATGCTGGAAGACGTACTTCGTATCGCATTCAATCAGGCAAGTGAAAAAGCAGATGAGGATCGTAACAGCAGAATTCGTTCCACTGCAGGAGGACTGGGTATTCCAGGATTAAGATAATGTACCCACAGAGTTTACAGAATCTGATTGATGCATTCCGCAGACTCCCTGGTGTAGGTGAAAAGACAGCAGAGCGATATGCACTGTCTGTTATTGATATGAATGAACAGGATATCATTGCATTCTCAAAAGCATTATCGGATATCCGGACTCATCTGAAACACTGCAGTATATGCGGTAATCTCTGTGAAGATGACACATGTTCCATCTGCAGTGATCCTAACAGAGATAACAGAACAGTCTTCGTTGTACAGTCTGCCAAAGATATTCTGGCAATGGAAAAAACAGGGGAATATAAAGGTGTATATCATGTTCTGAATGGACTGATCTGCCCATCAAAAGGTATCATGCCGGATGATCTGAATATTGATTCACTGGTAAAAAGGGCAGCGGATGCAGATGAGATTATTCTCGGTACAAGTACGACAATGGATGGAGAAACGACTTCCATGTATCTGCACAGACTGCTGCAGGAACAGTACCCGAATCTGAATATCACAAGAATAGCACATGGCCTTCCAAGTGGAGGTTTACTCGATTATGCCGATGAAATGACACTGGCGCATGCCCTGTCAGATCGTCGTTCAATGAAATAAAAAACAAGGAGAAAAGAAATGAACACAGATTTACAGATCGCTCAGGCAGCTTATTTGGAAAACATTCATACGATTGCTGAAAAAGCAGGCATCGCAGAAAACTATCTTGAATTATATGGAAATGACAAGGCAAAGGTCAAAGATGAATTGATGGATGCAGTTTCTGAAAGACCGGATGGAAAACTTATTCTTGTTACTGCCATCAATCCGACTAAGGCAGGCGAGGGTAAGTCCACAACAACAATCGGTCTTGCAGATGGTCTTGCAAGTGAAGGAAAGAATGTCATGGCATGTCTGAGAGAACCGTCTCTTGGTCCTGTATTTGGTCTTAAAGGTGGAGCTACCGGTGGTGGTTATGCCCAGGTTGTTCCAATGGAATCTATTAACCTGCATTTTACAGGGGATATGCATGCGATCACTTCCGCCAACAACCTGATTGCTGCTGTACTGGATAATTCCATTTATCAGGGAAACCCGCTGAATATTGATCCGGAAAAGGTTGTATGGAAAAGATGCATGGATATGAATGACAGAACACTTCGTTCCATTACAATCGCACAGGAAAAGAAGACAAACGGCGTTGAAAGAAAAGACGGTTTTGTTATTACTGTCGCAACAGAAGTCATGGCAATTCTATGTCTTTCAAAAGATATCCATGACTTTGAAGAAAGGATCAGCAAGTGCATCGTAGCCTATACATATGATGGACAGCCTGTTACTGTCAAAGATATCAAGGCAGAAGGTGCGGCAACAGTATTAATGAAGGATGCCATCAAACCGAATCTTGTTCAGACACTGGAACATACACCAGTATTCATTCATGGTGGACCATTTGCCAATATCGCACACGGATGCAACTCTGTTATCGCTACAAAGACAGCGCTCAAGCTTGCTGATTATGTTGTCACAGAAGCAGGTTTCGGGGCAGACCTTGGTGCGGAAAAGTTCCTGGATATCAAGTGCAGAGCTGCAGGTCTGAAGCCGGATGCAGTAGTCATCGTTGCTACGGTTCGTGCATTGAAGATGCATGGTGGCGTGGAAGCAGAAGATCTTGGTGAAGAAAATGTAGATGCAATGCTGAAGGGGGCAGAAAACCTGGCAAAGCATATCGATTCCATTACAAAGTTCGGTGTCCCATATGTTGTCGCAATCAATAAGTTTGCCAAGGATACACCATCAGAAGTGGATGCACTTCTTTCCTGGTGTGAAGAAAACAATCATCCGGTTGCTCTGGCGGATGGCTGGGCAAAAGGTGGCGCCGGTATGAAGGAACTGGCTGACCTTGTTGTTGAAGCATGTGATAAGGAAAACAGCTTCCATCATCTGTATGATGTCAATTCTTCCATTGAAGAAAAGATCAATACAATCGCAACAGAAATCTATGGTGCAGATGGTGTTGAATTCTCTGATGAAGCAAAAGAAAAGATTGCTCTGTTTGAAAAGTTCGGCTGGGATCATATGCCGGTATGTATGGCTAAGACACCGAATTCATTAACAGATGATGCAAAGATCAAGGGTCGTCCAACCGGATTTACCATTCATGTAAGAGATCTGAATGTATCTGCCGGTGCCGGATTTGTCGTTGCATATACAGGTAATATCATGACAATGCCTGGTCTGCCTAAGGTACCTGCAGCAGTTAATATGGGTATTGATGAACAGGGTGAAACATACGGACTGTTCTGAGGATTAGAAAGAAAAGAAGATGAGTTCAATAGCATACACGGCGGATGAAAACATGCTGGAATATCATAGATTGTGCAGAAACCGCACAATCCTTTTCTGGCGTCTTTCCAGTAAAAGAAAGTTTGCGGATTTTAAAAAAGGAGATCTGCTGTTCTTTTATTCCCGTCCGATGCATGGCAGAAAAAAAGGACTTGTCGGATATGCACATTACGATTCCACAAAACGTCTTTCTTTGACACAAATGTGGAACCGTTATGGTGAGGCAACCGGATATGCCGATATCAACAGACTGTCGGATGCCATTTCCAGGGCTGCCAAAGGTGAAATACCAAAACAGATGAGCTGTCTGTATCTGACGGATGTTGTGTTTTTCCTGACACCTGTCTATGCAGAGGAAGCGGGAATAACGCTCCCGGCAAATCTGGAAAGCTATACGTATCTTGACCGCTCGGATCCTGGGGTTACTGTCAATATTCTGAAATGTGCTGCAAAACACGGTATCGATTTATGGAGCGCTGATCCAACGAAGAAACCGGAAGAAATCTTCCATGAGGATGTCGTTCGACATCAGCTCGCCATGATTCATAAAAATATCGGCGTCGAATCAGGATCAGAAAGGGAAAGAAATGCAGCACATAGACTCGCCGCAAAGCAGATCCTGAATGAAGAGTGGGAACTGATCAGAGGTTCCGTGACGGACTGTATCAGAACAGACAGAAAAAAGGTTGAAATCATGCTGCCGTTGACATATCAGGCAAATGACAGAGATGCAAGAATCCGTGAACTGTTTGGAAGAATGTATCTGTATCGGCTGATGGCGGAAGAGATCGGATTTGAAAGAAAGATCTGTTTTACTGTTTGTTCTGACAGAAATACGGATGAAATAACAGAACTGGTGGATAAAATCAATCATGAGTGATTTTGATATAACAGTAATCGGGGGTGGTCATGCCGGTATAGAAGCGGCACTGGCTGCTGCCCGAACAGGAAAAAAGACATGTCTTCTGACACTGTCAAAAGAAAATATCGGCAAAATGCCCTGCAATCCTTCCGTAGGAGGTCCAGCCAAGGGTATCGTTGTCCGTGAAATTGATGCACTGGGTGGTCAGATGGGAATTACCGCTGACCGTACAGCGCTTCAGTTTAAAATGCTCAACAGTGCAAAAGGACCTGGTGTCAGAGCCCTGCGTGTGCAGTCTGACAAGGTTGCCTACAGCAGATACATGCAGAATGTATGCATGCATCAGGAAAACCTGACGGTCATGGAAGGAATGGCAGTCAGAATTAATGCTGAAAACAATAAGATTACAGGTGTAACTCTGTCTGATGGAACCTTTATCTCTTCCACAATTGTCATACTGACAACAGGTACTTATATGGCTGGTGTCAATATGATTTCAGATGAAGTACGTGAAGGAGGTCCGGATCTTGAAAAGACAACATCGGATCTTTCCGCATCTCTGCGTGAGCTTGGAATTGAAACATTTCGCTTGAAAACCGGTACACCACCACGTGTACTGACTTCTTCCATTGATTTTTCAAAAACGCAGTATGAACCTGGAACAGAAGGATTCCTGCGCTTTTCAGAAACGACAGGAAGAGAAGATGTTCTTCCATATGGGAAGCAGGTTCCATGTTATCTGACATATACAACACCGGAAACACACGAGCTGATTCTGAATAATCTGAATCGATCTTCCATGTATTCCGGTGTCGTCAAAGGTGTAGGACCAAGATACTGCCCGTCGATTGAAGATAAACTGGTTCGATTTCAGGATAAACCAAGACATCTGCTGTTTCTTGAGCCGGAATCCTTATTCATGGATACGACCTATATTCAGGGATTCTCTACATCTCTGCCTAGAGATATTCAGGAAAAGATGGTTCATTCTCTGCCGGGATTTGAACACAGCGTCATCAGAAAATATGCCTATGCAATTGAATATGATGCCATTTATCCGGTACAGATGAAACCGACATTTGAATCCAAAATTATCGAAAATCTGTTTACAGCAGGTCAGGTAAACGGTACATCCGGTTATGAAGAGGCTGCTGGACAGGGGCTGATGGCAGGTATCAATGCATCATTGAAACTGGAGGGAAGAGAACCAATCGTATTCGGCAGAGATGAAGCCTATATCGGTGTTCTTGTGGATGATCTGACAACCAAAGGTACTTTGGAACCATATCGTCTTCTGACAAGCCGGTCTGAATTCAGACTTCTTCTGCGCCACGACAATGCAGAAGAAAGACTGATCCGTTATGGAAGATATGCAGGACTGATCAGTGATGAAAGAATGGCACAGTATGAAAAAAAGATGCAGGCACTGGCCGATCTGAAAGATCATCTTTCCTCTACCAAGTTTGAAATGGATAATCCGAAGGTGAATGCATATATGAAACTGTGCGGTTATGACGAAACGGAACACCGTGGTATTAACGGTATGGATCTGATCAGAAGACCGAATGTGGAATGTGAAAAACTACTTGCATCCATTGGTGAAACAGTCGATCCGTTTATTGCCGGAAAATGTGATATTGATGTCAAATATGCCGGTTATATCAATAAGGCAAGAAGAGAAGCAGATAAGCTGAAGGCGATGGATTCCATTGTTCTTGGCATGGACTTCAATTATGATGAAGTTGATAATCTGTCTCTTGAAGGAAGAGCTAAACTGATGAAATACAGACCTGCTACCATGGGGCAGGCAAGCAGAATATCCAGTGTCAATCCGGCGGATATTGCTGTACTGGCAATCGCAATACGCCAGGGAAAGGGAAGAAAGAAATGAATTATCAGGATGTTGTATCCAATGTGAAGGTATATGGATTTGAAGATGCTGTCAAAGGTGCTAAATATTCCTATGCGACAGATATTAATAAAGTATCTGATGAAGTGACAAAAACAACAGAATCTCTGGCATGCAGTCCTGCCGGCAGTGGTCATGATCAGTTCATGACAGGAATTGTTGTGCAGTTTGATCTTACCTTTTCCAATAAGGCATGGGTAGAGGCGGAACGTTACAAGTTCCTGAACTTTGTATCTTCTCAGTCCACCATGCACAGAATTACAAAGTTCAATCTGGATGAAGTATATATGGAATATACGGATCCACGCATTATCGCAATCATGAAGGAAAAGGTTGCTGAATACAACGTATTGATGAATAGAATTGCAGAAGAAAAGGAAAAGGGAAATGATGTCAGAGATCTGAGAAAGGAAGCAGACCTCAGATATCTTGAAATTCTGTATTCCAATCCTGCCGGATTCCGTCTTACCGCAAAAATGACAACAAACTATCGTGCGCTCAAGACAATCTACCATCAGCGAAAGGATCATCGTCTGCCGGAATGGAAAGCATTCTGTGCATGGGTTGAAACCCTGCCTTATGCATATTTCATCACAGGAAAAACAGCTGAATAAAAAAATTTCTGCTGTGATACAGATTGACAGAAAGTGACTGACAACTGAAAAAAGGCATGTTTATGTGGAAAATGGAATGTCTGCATTTTTATGATTGTGGACAAAAAAGTTTTCCACATATTTTGTTCTTTTTTTCCATTTCAACTAGTGTTATCATTGCATCAGAAAGACAGAAAACATCATGAAATTACAGGAATTTGTACAGAAATCTCAGGAATGCGGCATTGAAGTGACCGCGCAGATGGTCCATCAGTTTGAAACATATATGCAGATGCTGCAGGAATGGAATCAGAAAATGAATCTGACTGCCATTACCCAGCAGGAAGAGATCATAGAAAAGCATTTTTATGACTGCATTCTTCCTTTATCCATCATGCCGTTTACCGGCAGAATTGCAGATATCGGAAGTGGTGCAGGGTTTCCAGGTCTTGTCTGGAAAATCGTTCTTCCTGATGCAGATATGGTGCTTGTGGAACCGACCGGTAAAAGATGTACATTCCTGAATGCTGTGATTGATGCACTGGGACTTGAAAAGATTACCGTGGTCAATCTAAGAAGTGAAGAATATGTTGTCACCGCAAGAGAATCCTTTGATCTTGTTTCCGCAAGAGCAGTTGCCAATCTGCGTGTTCTGAGTGAATTGACAGTGCCGTTATTGAAAACCGGTGGTGTGTTTGTAGCTATGAAAGGTGCAAAAGGATATGAAGAGGCAGAAGAAGCGGAACATGCAATGAAGGTACTTGGCGCTTCCTTATGGAAGAGCCAGGATGTATCTCTGTTTTCCGGTGATGAAAGAGTCAATCTGTTCTATCGTAAGGACAGAGCAACACCTTCCATCTATCCAAGAAACTACGGTGCAATCAAAAAGAAGCCGTTATAGGAGTCCATATGCCAAATCGATTCTTTGATTTATTTAATGAAACAGATAAAGACCGTGTCATCGATGTGGATGTGGATAACATCCAGCCTTCACGTTACCAGCCAAGACTGATATTTGATGAGGAAGCACTGCAGGAACTGGCAGTTTCCATTCACCAGAATGGATTGATTCAGCCGATTACCGTACGCAAGGTGGATGATCATTATGAAATCATTGCCGGTGAAAGAAGGTATCGTGCATGTCTGCTGCTGCAGATGGAGAAGGTACCATGTTATGTACTGACACCAAATGAAGATCAGGCTGCACAGATGGCACTTGTTGAAAATGTACAGAGAAAGGATCTTTCGGCGATTGAAGAGGCAAGAAGCTATCTTCAGATCATGCGGCAATGTCATATGACACAGGAACAGCTTGCGGAAAAGATCGGAAAATCACAGTCATCTGTTGCCAATAAGATCCGTCTTCTCAACCTTCCGGAAGAGATTCAGGGTGGTGTCATGGAAGGAAAGATCACGGAGCGGCATGCCCGTGCACTTCTTTCTGCTTCTGTTGAAAACCAGAAAAAGATCTATCAGGATATCATCAGCAGGAATCTGAATGTGCGTCAGACAGAAACATTGGTGGAAAAATCCGGTGCTGAGAAGAAAGTAAGGAAAAAGCAGAAAACAAAAGGATTTTCCCGTAACATCAAGGTTGCGGTAAACACTGTCGAACAGAGTGTCAGGATGATTGAAAAGCTTGGCATCTCCATCCGCATGGAAACAGAACAGACAGAAGATGAAGTCCGTCTGATCATTCATCTTCCAGGTAAATAAGATAAAGGAGAACAAATGGGAAAAATCATCGCCATTGCCAACCAGAAAGGTGGCGTAGGGAAAACAACAACATCGATGAATCTGGCTGCCGGGCTTGCCTATGTCGGTAAAAGAGTACTGCTTGTCGACTTTGATCCGCAGGGAAATGCAACTCATGGCATCGGTACCAATAAAGTCGGTTATGATAAAAGTATTTATGATGTTCTGATGGGAGATGCAACACCACAGGAAGTCAGAGTCACATTACAGATGCCGCCACTGGATGTCATACCATCCACCATGGATCTTTCCGGCGCGGATCTTGAGATGGCAAATTATGAACTCGGCAGAGAAAGGCTGCTCAAAAACAAACTGGATATGGTACGACATGAATATGACTATATTATCATTGACTGTCCACCATCTCTAGGTTTATTGAATACCAATGCACTGACAGCAGCAGATTCTGTCATGATACCTGTACAGTGCGAATATTTCGCCCTGGAAGGTCTGACTCAGCTGTTAAGTACAATCCGGCTTGTACAGAAACTGTTCAATCCGGGATTATGTATTGAAGGTGTACTGCTGACGATGTTTGATGTCAGAACAAAGCTTTCCGTTGAAGTACAGCAGGAAGTCAGAAAGTACTTCAAGGAGAAGGTATACAGATGTTATATTCCAAGAAATGTCAGACTCTCGGAAGCTCCATCCAGAGAAGAGAGTATTTTCGAATATGATACACGTTCCGAAGGAGCAAAGGCATACGCAGCTCTTGTTAAGGAAGTGATTACGCAGAATGAAAGAGGAAGGAGATAATCCATGGCTCAGAAAAAGAATCCTGCCCTGGGAAAAGGGCTTGGTGCCATTTTCGGATCTGATGTGGAAAAGTATCTGGATGATATTCAGACTAATTCCGCAGAAGCTCCAGGACGCAGAGAGATCGAAATTCCAGTAAAGGAAATCAGACCGAATCCTTATCAGCCACGTAAGGAATTTGATAAGAAGGCTCTGCAAGAACTGTCCGAATCCATTCGTGTACATGGAATCTTTACACCGCTTCTGGTACGTAAGGGAATCAGTGGTTATGATCTGATTGCAGGTGAAAGAAGACTGCGTGCCGCAAAGATGGCTGGACTGGAAACAGTACCTGCCATTGAGGTTGAATTTACGGAAGAGCAGATGATGGAGATCTCCATCCTGGAAAATGTTCAAAGAGAAGATCTCAATCCAATCGAAGAAGCAGCTGCGTATGATTCTCTGATCCGTAAGTTAGGTTATACTCAGGAAAAACTTGCAGAAAGAGTCGGTAAATCACGTGAATACTGTGCCAATATCATGAGACTTCTGAAACTGCCGGTGGAAGTACAGGCGATGGTCATTGATAAAAAACTTACCATGTCTCATGTACGCCCATTACTGGGACTCAAAAATGAAGATGACATGTATGATGCGGCAGTGGAAGTCATGCAGAAAAAGATGTCTGTACGTGAAGTAGAACAGTACGTCAAGGAACTCAACAATAACGGCAGACAGGAGAAAACTGTCACAAAACAGAAAGACCCGATGATCGCAAGTCTGGAAACACGTATGAAACAAAGACTTGGTACTGATGTCGAAGTCAAAAGGAAAAAGATCGAAATTCATTACAGTGATACAGATGACCTCAACCGTATTCTTGAACTGATCGGCTGTCTGGAAGAATCATTGAATGACTGAAAGGAATGCAAAAATGATACTTGAAGAAATATCGTGTCAGGAATATCAGAATTTTCTGGATCAGCAAAGCCATGTGGATTTTCTGCAGTCTGTCGAACAGGGCAAAAGAATGGCAAAACAGGGCTGGACAGTGGAATATTTACAGGCAAAGGAAAACGGCGAAATCAGAGCAGCTGCCATGCTGTGCATGATACCGTTAATGAAGATTTTCCGTTACTGTTATATTCCAAGAGGTTATTTCTGTGATTATCATGATCAGAAGCAGATCGCAGAATTTACTTCCTTATTAAAGAAACATCTTTCCAGAAGAAAAGTTGTGTATATGGAAATTGATCCTGTCATCATTCTGAAAGAAAGAGATAAAAACGGTGATATTGTAGAAGGTGGCATCGATAACAGTGATGTCATCGAGATATTGAAAAATAACGGTTACCACCATCTTCCTGTAAAACCTGGTTATGATCTGGCAAGACAGTGCAGATATGTATCTGTTCTGGATCTGCATCCATCTGCTGATCAGCTGTTCAAGGACCTGTCCTATCAGACAAGACAGGATATTCGAACCTCCGAAAAGTACTGCGTCAAGGTCGACAGCCTGGACAGAAACGGGCTGAAGATGCTGGATGATATGGAAAAGAAAACTTCTGAAAGACATCATTTTACAGGAATGGATATGAACTTCTATTACAGTGTCATTGATTTCTATGGGGAGGAGAATGTCTTTGCTCCATATGCATATCTGGACATAGAAGCATATCATAACCATATATCTTCCGAGTATGAAAGACTGAAAAAAGAAGTAGCAGAAACAGAAGAAATCCTGAAAACAAATCCATCCGTCAAAAAACAGAAAAAACTGAAGACAGACATGGAATACCTGAATTCCCTGCAAAAGAAACTGGATGGTGTAAAGCAGCTGCAGAATAAACATGGAGATACGCTTCCACTGGCGGCGGCTTTCTTCATAAAATACAGAGATCAGATGTTTTATCTGGTTGGTGCATCCGAATATGAATACAGAACATATAAAGGACCTTATGCGATCCAGTGGCATATGATCCGTAAAGCAAAGCAGCTTGGATGTACACGATACAACTTCTATGGAATCAGCGGTTATTTCAAAGAAGGTGAAGAAGGATATGGCGTATTTGATTTCAAACGTGGATTCAATGCGGTTGTCGAAGAATATATCGGTAATTTTATCCTTCCTGTCAAACCTGCAGTATACAATATTTATAACATGCTGAAAAAGCAGAATTAACATCGTGGCATCTGTTGATCTTTGTGTATATTCCAACGCAGATCTTCTATAGAATATGAATCATAACATGGGAGAAAAAGTTATGAGAAATACACACAGATGTCCAAAATGCGGTGAAACAAGACTGATTTATATTCCAGGAAAAGCGGGTGTATATGGAACAGGCAACAATATCATGACAGGTATGACAATCTTTTCTGCAGTACTTGTTAACAGATATGTATGTAACAGATGCGGCTATTCAGAGGAATGGATTGATCCATCAGATCTTTCACAGCTGAAGAAAAAGTATGAAGAAGTATGACAGGTGCATGATACATGCCCTGTCTTTTCTGTATTCGCTTACATCAGAAAACAGCGTATACAAAAGAGTGAAAATGAATGAAAAGTTATGAAAAGTTCTTATGATTTACGTATAATAAGATCTGTTTCCGATATAATAGATAACGGATAACAGAAAGGAAAAATCAGAAAACACATATATGACGGAAAGAAGCTGGAAAGTATTTGCGGTGCTTCTGATTACCGGTTCTGTTGTGACTGTATTCATCGACTGGACAATCACAACAGGTTGGATTCTTGGCTGTCTGATCAGCCGGCTGTTATACAGGCGCATTGAAACATTCTGGAATGGAATACTGGATCAGGGGTATTCCACTGCGAAAACCGGAAGAGGCAACCGCGCTGGAAACATTATGATCATGGCAGGTGTGCTGGTGATCTGTGCGATATGTCCACAATATCTGAACATATTTGCCTGTGCACTGGGCATGATGGCCATCAAGATCACATCAGTCATTGATGTGCTGATTCCCGGAAAGGAGAAGTTATGACAATTCAGTCTGACGTATACGCAATCATTCTGCTGACAGTATTGCTTTCTGCAGCTATGATATGGATCTCTAAGAAGATCGACAAAACGGATCCGCTGGATAAACCGAAAGGAATCATCGTACCGGTGCTTATCGGTATGGAATCTGTATACAATCAGGTAAAGGATTCTGTCGGTAAGCATTATGCAGAAAATCTGACTCCATACATTGTTGTATTATGGGTCTACATTTTTACCGCCAACATTATTTCTCTGTTCGGTATTTCATCTCCAACTGCAAACTTCAGCGTAACACTGCTGCTGGCACTGATCACATGGATACTGATTCAGATTGCGGAATTCAAGTTCATGGGTGTAGGTGGTTATTTCCATTCTTTCCTCGAACCGATTCCGGTCATGCTTCCGATGAACATCTTCGGTAAGTTCTCTACACTTGTTTCCATGTCGCTGCGTCTTTTCGGTAATATTCTGTGTGGCGGTATCATGATGGAACTTGTGTACAGTTTCTGTCAGTTTTTATCAAATTCACTGATTGGATTGTTTGTTTCCGTAGAAGGAAATGTATTCAATTTCATTGCGCCGGTTATTGCCCCGGTGCTGCATGCATACTTTGACATATTCTCCGGTGCGATTCAGACACTGGTATTTGTCACACTGACTGTGGTTCTTATCGGGAATGACATTCCTGAGGAATATAAAGATAAGGCTTAATAGGAGGAGCTAAAATTATGGATATCAATAAGGGTTTAATTGCAATTGGTGCAGGTCTTGCTGTCATGACAGGTATGATGACAGGTCGAGGCGAAGGTGAAGTTGCCGCACACGCATGTGATGCGATTGGTAAGAATCCGGAAGTCGAATCCAAGATCCGTTCTACAATGATTCTTGGTATTGCACTTTCTGAAACATGTGCCATTTACGGTCTTCTCGTTTCTATCCTTCTGATGTTTGTATATTAATCGATAGGAAGAGTATACCAGATGATTACTGTCGATATTGTAAATCAGTTATTTCCGAATATTGTGACGGTTATCGTCCAGCTGTGCAGTACTCTTGTTCTTTTTCTGGTCGCAAAGAAGTTTTTATGGAAATCCGTCAAAAACTGGATGAATGTCCGCGCTGAAAAGATGCAGGCAGATCTTTCTGCAAGTCAGAAGGCTAAGGAAGAAGCTATGCTTGATCGTAACAGTGCAAAGGATGAACTTGCTGCGGCTTCCAGGAAGTCTGAAGCAATGATCGAAGCTGCTGTAAAGCAGGCAGGTCAGGAAAAGGAATCCATTCTGGAAGAGGCACGCCGTCAGGCTGGTGCTGAAAAGCAGAAGGCACATGCACAGATTGAGGCGGAAAGAGTTGCGATGTATGACTCCATGAAGAAGGAAATGGTAGACATTGCATTAGACGCAGCCGCTAAGCTCATCGGTGATAAGAACACAGATGAAATGGATCGTCAGGCAATCGAAGCATTTGTAAATGGTGACGATCATGGCAAGTGAGATTGCGGTACGTTACGCACAGGGACTGTTTGAACTGACAGAGGAAATGAATACAGTGAAAAAGACAAAGGAAGAAGTCGAAGCACTGCAGAAGGTGCTTGCTGACAATCCGGATGTTGAGCTGTTTTTCCGTGCTGTCAAAGTCACAAAACAGGAAAAAAGAAATTTTATTGATCAGGTGTTTGGAAAGACATGCTCTCATGAACTTGTCAGTTTTCTGAAACTGCTGATTGATAAGGGAAGAATCTACTGTCTGGATGAAATACTGGATGACTATGTACAGATGGCGGACGAGAAACTCGGTATTGTAAGAGCTGTTGTTTCTTCTGCACGACCATTGGATGAAAAACAGATGGAACAGATCCGTACGGCATTGGAAAAGAAGATGGGCAGAACAGTGATTCTGACTAACAGAACAGATCCGTCTTTGATTGCCGGTATCAAGGTTACTGTCGGTAACAGAGTAACAGATATTACGATGGCAACTAAGATTGAAACAATGAGAAATGCGTTATTGAAAGGAGGACAGGCATGAGCAGAGAGATCAGACCGGAAGAAATCAGTTCCCTGATCAGAGAACAGATCCGAAACTATGATCACAGAATCCATTCCGATGATGTCGGTTATGTCATCTCGGTTGGTGATGGTATTGCCATGGTCCAGGGCATTGATAAGGCAATGTCCTCAGAATTACTTGAATTCCCGAAGGGAGTTATGGGAATGGTCATGAACCTGGAAGAAGACCATATCGGTGTTGTTCTTCTTGGTGATGATACACAGATCAGAGAAGGTGATGAAGTCAGACGTACAGGTAAGATCGTCGAAGTACCTGTCGGTGATTCACTTCTTGGAAGAGTTGTTGACCCGCTTGGAAATGCCATCGATGGTGGTGAAAATCCGGTGTGCACAAAGACAAGACCTGTTGAAAGAGTTGCTCCTGGTGTCATGACAAGAAAGTCTGTTGATCAGCCATTAATGACTGGTCTTAAGGTCATTGACTCCATGATCCCGATCGGTAAGGGTCAGCGTGAGCTGATTATAGGCGATAGAGAAACCGGTAAGACAGCCATTGCGGTTGATACGATCATCAACCAGAAGGGCAAGAATGTCTACTGCATCTATGTAGCCATCGGTCAGAAGGAATCCACAGTCGCACGTATGGTTCAGAAGCTGAGAGAAAATGAAGCGATGGAATATACAGTTGTTGTCAATGCATCTGCATCTTCCAGTGCACCTTTACAGTATATTGCTCCATATGCAGGCTGTGCGATGGGTGAAGAATGGATGGAACAGGGCAAGGATGTTCTGATCATCTATGATGACCTGTCCAAGCATGCCGTTGCATACCGTACAATGTCACTTCTTCTGAAGCGTCCTCCGGGAAGAGAAGCTTATCCTGGTGATGTCTTCTATCTGCATTCCAGACTTCTTGAACGTGCAGCAAAACTGTCCGATGAACTGGGTGGTGGTTCATTAACAGCACTTCCGATCATCGAAACACAGGCTGGTGATATTTCAGCCTATATTCCAACAAACGTCATTTCCATCACAGATGGTCAGATCTTCCTGCAGACAGATCTGTTTGCAGCAGGTGTCAGACCTGCAGTAGACTCTGGTCTTTCTGTATCCAGAGTAGGTTCCAGCGCGCAGACAAAAGCGATGAAGAAGGTATCTTCTTCTCTCAAGCTCGATCTTGCACAGTATCATGAAATGCAGTCATTTGCACAGTTCGGTTCTGACCTGGATGATTCCACAAAGAAGATCCTGAACCATGGTGCACATGTTACGGAACTGCTCAAGCAGCCACAGTATTCACCAATGTCCATGGTTGATCAGGTACTGTCTTTGTTTGCGATCAAAAACGGATTCATGGATGATCTGCCGGTGGAAGATGTTCCATCCTTTGAAAAGGCAATGCATCGTGCATTCCATGAAGAACACGCAGACCTTTGTCAGGAAATTGATGACAAGGGTGATCTGAGTAAGGAAATGATGGATCAGATCACAGAAGGAATGCGTTCTGTTGTTGAACAGTTCAAGCTTGCCAAGGGAGTAAACTGATATGGCAGGCCAGTCAAGACAGGCATTGCGTACACGTATCAAATCCGTTCAGTCCACGCGTAAGATTACCAAGGCAATGGAAATGATCGCCAACGCAAAGCTGTTCAGACAGCGTGCCAGAATGGAAGCCAACCGTGAATATGCACAGCGTCTGCAGGATACGGTCAATGAAATTGCTGCAACCAATCCAGGCGTTGAAAGCAGATATCTTGTAAAAAACAGCTCAGACAGAAAGATGACAGTCATCTTCTGTTCTGATCTTGGATTATGTGGTGGC
>JAEDEK010000179.1 GCA_016293365.1 Bulleidia sp.
AACAACACAAAGGGGCAGAGAGAATCTGCCTCTTTTGTAATAAGACATAAAACATCCTTTCCACAAAGTTATCTTCAGCATGTACAATTGTTAACAGATAGAGAAAAGGAAATAATACGGTATGAAAGAATTTAAAAAGACAGATCCTGAGTTTTATCAGATTATTACAGATTTTGTGTATGATGAGGCATGCAAGGGAAACCTGCTGGATAAAACAGAGCGTTATATGTGTATCCTTGCAGGATTAATGGGTGTACAGGGTAAGGCAATGTTTAAAGTCACAGTGGAAAAAGCATTAGAGGCTAATGTTGATCCTGTCATCATCAAAGAAGTCATTTATCAGGCAACGGCTTATCTTGGGATCGGCAGAACATATGATTATCTGATGGCAGCCAATGAAGTATTTAAGGAAAAACATATTGCATTGCCATTAAAGTCACAGGGTACTACTGATCAGGAGACACGACTGCAGGCAGGGATTGATAAACAGTGTGAACTGTTTGGAGATCATATGAGAAATGTACTGCCATCCTCATCTCCACTCAGAAAAACCATCAATACATGGCTGGCAGATAACTGTTTTGGTGATTACTATACAAGAAAAGGTTTAACAAATGCACAGCGTGAAATGATAACGTTCTGTTATATAGCTTCTCAGGGTGGTTGTGAACCTCAATTGAAAGCACACACCTCAGCAAATTTCAGAAACGGCAACAGTAAGGAAAAGCTGTATGCGGTGGCAGAGGCAATCATGCCTTATATCGGCTATCCAAGAACGCTCAATGCGATGGCTGCAATCGATGAAACAGCAGAGAACGAAGGAAAATAATACCGTTTCTGAATTATGTTTCTGTTGTGTGAAAAGATAATCGTTTCCATTGAAGTGTTAACACATTTTCAATCTTTTGGTATGATTATATGCGCTTTATTCAGAAGAAAAGAGGTGCGTGATGGATAGAACAGAGAAAATTCCTGTACAGGAACAGAAGAAAATCCAGAAAAGAGCAAAAAAGAATTCAAAGCCGAAGATGAAAAAACAGATGAAGATGATCGCAGTTGTGATGTCTGTCATCAGTATTGTATTAGCTGTAGTATTAGGATTCATGTTATGGAATCTGAATATGCTGCCGGCACTGTATTTCGGCATTGCAATGCTTGTACTGTTATTGCTTGTAGGTGGTATTTCAGCACTGATTCTCAGCGCAAGAAAAGTACAGGTTTTGATTGTCGGTATTGTATGCAGTCTGATATTTGATGTGATTATGGGTGGTGGTATCTATTACCTCAATGGTGCCACATCAGCCTTAAAGAAAATCACAACAACAAAGACTGAAATTGCCCTTGTGGATGTATATGTCAATGCGGATGATACAGCTGAGACAATTGAAGATACCAATGGTTACAGATTCGGTATTCTTTCTGAACTTGATCGTGAAAACACGGATGAAGCAGTAAGTAAGATCAATGAAGATCTTGGCTATGAAATTGTAACTGCTGAATATGGTAACTATATGCAGATGGTGGATGCAGTAGAAGCAAATGAAATCGATGCATTCATTCTCAATACTGCATATATGGAAATCCTTGCGGATATGGAAGGCTATCAGAATATCAGCGAAAGAGTAAAGTCAATTGCTGAATATGAAGTGGAACACAAAACAAAAATATCAGAAAAACCTGTAGTAGAAAAAACTTCAGACACATTTACAGTATATGTAAGTGGTATTGATACAGAAGGTGTAGTTTCAACTAAATCCAGAAGTGATGTTAACATCCTGATGACTGTTAACACCAAAACAAAACAGGTATTACTGGTAAATACACCTAGAGACTATTATGTACCATTACCAATCTCCGGTGGTGCCAGAGATAAGCTGACACATGCAGGTATCTATGGTGTGGAAACCTCCATGGGTACATTGGATATGTTATATGGTACAAGCACAGACTATTACTTCCGTCTGAACTTCAGTGGTTTTGAAACAATTATCGATGCATTAGGTGGTGTTGATGTATATTCCGATTATGAGCTTGTAACACTGCATGGTAATTATTACATTGCCCCTGGCATGAATCATCTGAACGGTAATCAGGCTCTAGGCTTTGTCAGAGAAAGATATTCATTACCTGGTGGTGACCATGACCGTGGTAAGAACCAGATGAAAGTCATCAAGGCAATGATTCAGAAGATGACATCTACTGACTTCCTTCTGAATTATTCAAATGTATTAAATGCATTGGCAGGAAGCTTTGAAACAAGTATTCCAATGGATCTCATCTCTGAGATTGTAAAAGCTCAGTTAAGTGATGGTGGTGATTGGAACATCGTAAGCTACGCAGTAAGTGGTGCAGGTGATACTCAGCCTACCTGGTCTGGTGGTGCAGCATATGTCATGTGGCCGGATGAAAGTACTGTTGAAACAGCGAAAGCATTGATTCAGCAGGTTAAGGATGGAGGCATCCTGGAACAGCAGTGATGTAATGAAAGAAGTTCATGATTAAAGTGGACTTCTTTTTGATTGTTGAATGAGTATTATCTTAACTTCCAACAGTAAACTCCCTATGCATTGATATCTGATCATTAAAAAGTTCAAATATGCTGATATTTATCAGCATTTTCTTGCTTTTGCAGTACAAATGTTGTATACCATACGTAGGGACTATATACACGCCGGAGGCGCTAATGTTCTACAATCACATAGTCAAAATTCCTGCTGTTAAAGGCAAGATTTTCCATAAGAAATACAGAGGATTTCATTACATTCACTATCAGTACGCAAACTCATACAACAAGGAAAAGAAATATCATGAACCTAAGCGTACTACTATCGGTAAGGTATGTAATAATGATGAAACTCTGATGTATCCAAATGACAACTATTACAAATTCTTCCCTGCTGAAGAGTTTCTGGAAGTTGAAGAATGTGACAGAAGCGGTTGCTTGAAGATTGGTACATACCTTGTCATTGAAAAGATATTAAAGGAATCAGGTCTTAAGAACATCATCTATGACATCATTGATGATAAACCAGGTCTGTTCCTTGATCTTTGTGCTTACAGTATCAT
>JAEDEK010000180.1 GCA_016293365.1 Bulleidia sp.
AAGGAAAGAAGAGTTTGCTGATTTCAGTGTACATGTAACTTCATAATCGCCTGTAGCTTCTGCTTTATCAAGCATGGACAGACGGTTGCTGTCTGAAAGTTCGCCTGAACGGTTCAGAGAGTAAGCAACATCTTCTGCTGTCATCTCACGGCCATCCTGGTACTGACCTTTCTGGAATTTAACACCCTGGCGGATGTTGAACACATATGTGATACCATCATCTGAAACTGTCCAGTCTGTTGCCAGAGCCGGTACATATTCAGATAAGTCGCTGTTGTACTCGATCAGAGTATCACAGACCTCTTTGATAATCTGGCTTTCGTATGTACCGCTGTAGTGAATTGGATCCAGTTTGCTTGGAGAAGCGGATAAGGAAATTGTCAGTGTACCACCTTTGACCGGATCTCCTTCTGCTTCTGTCTCGCCGGATGCTGTTGTCTCTGCTGCAGCTGAAGAACTGTTTGTTGCTGTACCTTCTGTTTCTTTAGAACCAGAATTACCGCAGGCTGCAAGAGAAACACACATGGATGCAACAAGTGCAAGTGCTAAAATTCTTTTTTTCATCTCTTTTCCTCCTCGTGAAAAAATTATAACTACTGGTGTTCCTCCAGCCATCTCATGGCACATTCTGTATACACAGCAGCCATTCTGTGGATTGCTTCTTCATTAAAAGTAACCCTGCTATCGTGAACACCATAATTATAGCCTTCTTCCGTGCTTCCCGTACCAAACCAGTACAGGACAGATGGAACCTTAACGGAAAGTGCCGAAAAATCTTCGGACCCCGTCATTCGCTCGATCGGCTGTGCCGTACTTTCACCGAGCAGATCATCAATATAACGGATGGTATCCGTTAAAAGCTGATCATCATTATACATTGGTGGAATACCATCTCCAATGAAATCAATTTCACATTCCGCACGGAATGTCTTACATACACCTTCGCAGATATCAATCAGTCTCTGTCTGGCAAAGGCCTTGACATCCATGTTCATTGTACGGATTGTTCCCTGCATCACTGCCTCGTCCGGCATAATATTAGCTGCCGTTCCTCCATGGATGGAACAGATTGTCAGGACAATCAGTTCATTTGGATTGATTTCTCTGCTGTTAATTGTCTGAAGAGCCAACTGTATATGACAGGCTACATTAATTGGATCTACATTTAGGTGGGGTGCTGCACCGTGTCCGCCGACGCCCTTGACCTTAATCGTAAAGACATCACTGGAACCACAGCCTGTTCCTCTCGTATAACCTGCTTTGCCAAGGTTGTCATGCAGTACATGCATCGCCATAGCCGCATCAACATGAGGATTCTCCAGAATACCGGCGGCAATCATGTCGTTGGCTCCATCCATAATCTCCTCTGCCGGCTGAAACATCAATTTGACCTGCCCCTTCAACTCACTCTCATGGGCTTTCAGAAGCTTTGCTGCTCCAAGAAGGGCCGATGTATGAAAATCATGTCCGCAGGCATGCATTTTCCCATTGATAGAAGAAAACGGCAATCCTGTCTCTTCCTTCATCGGAAGTGCATCCATATCGCCGCGAATCAAAAAAGTCTTCCCGCCATCAGGGCCGATCACTGCACTGATACCTGCTTTTCCGACCGCCTTTGGTGCATATCCATATTCTCTTAACTGCTGCATCACATACGCTATTGTCTTCGGAAGATCAAATCCAAGCTCCGGATTCTGATGGAGATGTCTGCGATGTGCGATCAGCTCGTTCTCAATCGCTTTCGCTTCACTTACGATTGAACTCTGCATAGCTTTCAACTCCTTACATCATATATCCATAATGATATATCCACAATGGACATCTGTCTGCACAAGACGTATTATACTATTGTATTTTCAATTCTGCAAGTCCTTTTGCATTTTTATTCAAAAAATTTATTCATTCGTCACTTTAATCTGTTAAAAGAGAGGATTTCATTTCAAATTCTATTGACCCATATCACATTTTGCTATAAACTGAATGTAATGTGCAAATATGCCATATATCATTTTATATCTAAGGAGGCAATTAACCATGTTATTAAGACAGGTTATCGAACTGTTTGATCTGCTTGACACTCCTGCTGCCAACGGCACAACAGTCACAAATCTTTTTAAGGAAAGAGGTAACGTAGAAGTTACTGTAGAAAATGTCAAAGGTGATGAAGGAGACACAGATTGTGTAACAATTCTCATTAAAGGCAGCGAAGGAAAATCTATCGGAGGCTCCGCTCCTACTCTCGGAATCATTGGACGTCTTGGCGGGCTTGGTGCAAGACCTGAAGTAACAGGCTTCGTTTCAGATGGCGATGGTGCATTGGCCGCACTGGCTGCCGGTCTTAAACTGACAGAAATGAATACCAAAGGTGACATTATGAAAGGTGATGTCATCATCGCAACCCATATCTGCCCGGATGCACCAACTCAGGAACATTTTCCTGTACCATTCATGGGTTCACCAATCGACATGACAACAAACAATGAGAAGGAAGTTCTTCCGGATATGGATGCCATTCTTTCTATTGATACAACAAAAGGAAACCGTGTCATCAATTTAAACGGTTTCGCACTTTCTCCGACCATCAAAGAAGGCTATATTCTTGAAGTCAGCAATGACCTGATGGACGTTATGACACGTGTCACAGGCAAGCTGCCTGCTATTTTCCCTGTTGCACAGCAGGATATCACCCCTTACGGCAATGATCTGCACCATCTGAACAGTATTCTTCAGCCTGCGACTTCAACAAATGCCCCTGTTGTCGGTGTTGCGATTACAACAGAACAGCCAGTCGCCGGCTGCGCTACAGGTGCATGCCATTTTGAAGATGTTGAATCCGCTGCAAGATTTGCTGTCGAAGTTGCCAAAGGTTATGGCGACGGCATCATTTCTTTCTATGATCAGAAAGAATACGATCATCTGATTGAATTATACGGACCAATGAACGTATTCCAGACTTTCGGCAAGGATAAATAAAAGGACTGATTACATGAAACAGATCAAAATCGGCGCAATTACCATCGGACAGGCACCCCGCACGGATATCACCAGAGATATCCTGCCGCTG
>JAEDEK010000028.1 GCA_016293365.1 Bulleidia sp.
CGAATGGAACACAAGCTGCACCATTCCGGATGAAGAATGAAAAGGGCCAGTATATTTCCGATCAGATCAGAAAAGGTGAATCTGAAGTTTTATGAAGATGATGTAGTGCTGGTTCAGAAGGCTGGACCAAATGCTGCAGTATCAGCAATATGAAAAAAGGGACAGAACGGATCTGTCCCTTCAGGCGTTGTGCTTTCTATGAGAGGTTGTACGCATGACACGTAATGGTCGTGGTTCATCCTCAAAATGCATCGGATTAGCAGGATGATTTTGATACATGGCAAGGATATCCTGTGCATCTTCAATAAATGCATCTACCGGCATCAGGCCATACAGGCGTGGAGGAATGATATAAATCGGAATATGGAAGCTGGATGCATACTGCTTTGCAAAGATTTCCAGGTGTGGACATAGCAGGGCTACATCCACTTCATCCTGACGTTCTACGATATGTGATGCCGGGATGAATGTGAAGTGTACTTCGTTTTCGAGCTTTTTTGCCTGGACATCCTTTTCCAGATGACTTGCCAGGGCACTGGAGGAAAAGCCTCCTCCACATACAATTGCGATTTTCAGCATGTCAGTTACCTTCGTTGAAGATGAAACGGTTGATGACTTCCGCAATGGCGGAATGATCACAGTCGGCTTTTGTGATGTAGTCACATTCCTTTTTCATGGCTTCTACCGTATTGGCTACTCCTACGCCAAGTCCTGCCTCTTTGATCATGGAGAGGTCATTGTAGTTATCGCCGATCGCAATGGTATCTCTGATATCTACACCTAACAGATCTGCAAGTTTATGCAGTCCCTTTCCTTTGGATACACCCTTGCGATTGAATTCCATATAGCGGTTGGAAGAAAAGGATACATCCAGATCCATGGTAAGATCTGTGATCTGTGACTGAATCTTTCTGAGATAGTCATAGTCGGTATTCATATAGATGGCTTTGACGATTTCCTTTTCTTTCAGAAATTCAATGTCATCACCGAAGATTTCTGTACATGGCTGGCGGCATGCAAGATATTCCACTTCCTCCGGATAGAAGTTTCTGACCCAGACCTGATCCGGGGTATAGATATGAATGCAGATATGATCATAACTCAGACCTCTGATATACAGATCCTGTGCTTCCTTGAATGTGATGCCCTGAAAATGAAGAACACGTTCATCTTTGTTTTCTGTGATGGCACCACCGTTGTAGGAAATGACATATTCGTTTTCCAGATCGTACAGTCCCAGTGTTTTCAGCTCATTGCGTACGGAATTATAGCCTCTGCCGGTGGCAGGGACAAATCGTACACCTGCCTGTTTAGCACGTTGGATGGCTTCGATGTTTTCTTTTGAAATGGAACGATCACGGGATATCAGTGTTTCGTCCAGATCGCATGCGATAATTTTGTACATAGCTGGTCTCCTTTGTATATTCCTGAATTTATGATAACAGAAAAAGGGAGGTATTTCGTTTCCTGATATGGAATTATGATCAGGGTCTTCTCAAAAACGGTCAGTCACAATACAATAAAAACAAGGATATCCTATGAAAGAAAGTTTCTTGCTTCTGCCGGAAGAAAGGCAGAATGAAATCATCAATGCCGGATTTGATCAGTTTTCCTGTCATTCCTATCGGAAATGTCCGGTAGGCAGGATTGCAGAGCAGGCTCATATCAGCAAATCTCTTCTGTTTTATTACTTTAAGGATAAGAAGGAGCTGTATATGACGTTGTGGAATAAGTGCGCCTGCTTTACAGCATCTTCCCTGCAGGAAGAAAAAATCAGTGAACTGCCGTTTTTTGATATGCTCGAAAAAGGCCTGCATGTCAAAATGGAACTGCTGCGGAAATATCCGTCGCTGTCAGCATTCGCGATCCGTGCCTATTATGAGAATGATGAAAGGATCAGACCAGAAGTACAGGCAACTTATCAGAAGATGCTGAAGTATTACAGAGATAAGACAATCCGTGCCATGAATCCTGAGGAATTCAGGGAAGGAATTGATCTTTCTGAAATGTATCAGATGATTTACTATGCATCTGAAGGATATCTGTATGAAAAGGTCAGAAGCGGAAAACTGGACGCGGATGAGATTGAAGAGGAATATCATAAGATGATGCAGCACTGGAAAGGGGTGTATGGAAGATGATTCTGCAGATTGATAATCTGAGCAAATACTATGGAAAACAAAAAGGTGTGGAACACGTCAGCCTTGCTTTGGAAGAAGGGGAGATCTTCGGGCTGATCGGGCCGAACGGTGCGGGTAAATCCACAACGATCCGCTCTGTTATGAACATGCTGAACAAAACGGAAGGGACCGTCACCTTCCTTGGCAGACCATTGGAGAAAAACAGCATTGATCTGAAACGGCAGATCGGCTATCTGCCAGGAGAAGTATTCCTGTATGAAGATATGAAAGTGTCACAGATGCTGGACTATCATCAGTCATTCTATAAAGAAGATCTGAGTGAAAGAAGGAAGTATCTGGTGGAAGTCCTTCAGGTGGATGAGTCAAAGAAGATTGAAGATCTTTCTCTTGGTAACAGGAAAAAGGTAGGCATTGTCCTTGCTTTGATGCATAACCCGAAGCTGCTGATACTTGATGAGCCTACCAGCGGTCTGGATCCAATCATGCAGAAGCAGTTTCAAAATCTTCTGAAAGAAGAAAAACAGCATGGTACGACCATCATCTATTCCACTCATATTCTGTCTGAAGTATCGCAGATCTGTGATCGTGTCGGTATTGTCAGAGATGGCAGACTGATTCAGGTGGATGAAGTGGAAAACCTTTCCCGACATACGCTTCAGCATGTCACAGTTGTATCAGCCGATGCGGGTAGAATCGCCGAAGAACTGCATCTGAAGGAATATGACCTGAATGAGGATACATTGAAATTCAGATATGACGGTGACATCAATGCACTCCTTAAGGTAATCAGCTCGTATCCGATTACGCATCTGAATATTGAAGAGCCTTCGATTGAAGAGATCTTCATGCACTATTATCAGCAGGAGGCATAACATGATCATCAGAAAAGAAATGAAAAACGGCCTGATCAGTTTTCTGATCTGGACCGCTGTATTATGCGGAATGTTCGGAATGATCTTTCTGCTGTATCCGTATATCATCGATGATGTGGATCCTGAATCCATCAATGCCTTACTGAATCTGTTTCCAGAATCTGTTCTCAAGGCATTCAATATGGACCTTTCCGGAATTGATTCCGCTTTTGGCTGGCTCAAGAGTGAAGGTTTTGTATTCATTCTGCTGGTAAGTGGATGTTACAGCGCACTTCTTGGCTCCTCCATTGTGCTTAAGGAAGAAAACGATCACACGATTGAATATCTCAATGCTCTGCCGGTTTCCAGAACGCAGATTGTTCTGAAGAAATACATCAGTGGCCTGATCTATGTGACTGGTTTTGTGCTGGTCACAGCCGTTTCCAACTGGATGTTTCTGACATTTACAGAAACGGTTGATAACAGGGCATACTGGCTTCTTGCGATTACACCATTATTCACATCTGTTGTATTGTACAGTATCGGTATGCTGATCAGTACCTTCATGCACAGATCCCGTGCCATGATGGGAATAAGCCTTGGCTTTGTATTTGTCAGCTATATTCTCAACATGTTTTCCGGAATGTCAGATAAAACGGAATTCCTGAAATATTTCAGTGTATTCACACTGGCGGATATCCGTAATGTCATGGTCAATATTGAAATCAATCCGATGATGATTATCATCAGTATCCTGATTTCCATCGTTTCACTGATCGGCAGTATTGCTGTGTATCAAAGGAAAGAACTTCTGTGATCAAATATCAACCGGGGCAGTGCATGTGCATTGCCCCGGTTTTGGATCATTTGACGATATTACCCTTCCAGTCACTGATTCCACCAAAATCAACAACATTGGTAAAACCAAGGTCAGTCAGTAAAGCACATGCTTTCTTTGATCTGTTGCCACTGCGGCAGTAGACAAGAATGAGCTGATCTGTCCTGAAATCGGAAGTTGTTTCCTGATTGATGGCGTCATATGGCAGGCAGATCGCTTTTGGAACATGTCCTGTGTTGTATTCATCTTCAGTTCTGACATCAAGAATGATGTAATCTGTTTCTGTTTCCATCAATTCCTGCGTCTGTTCAGCAGTTATGGTTTTCCATGCCTGTTCAGGGGCAGAAGCGGAGCACCCGAAACAGAATATGGATGCCACTGCAGCAATCAGTTTTTTCTTCATATGTGTTATTCTCCTAAATACCATCTGTAATCGTTATGGTAGATCATCTGTTTTGTCATGCCTCCATCAATACAGATGTTCTCACCTGTGATAAAGGATGCTTTTTCAGATACAAGAAACAGTACCATGTGGGCAATATCATCCGGTGTACCGACTCTGCCGGCTGGATGTTGAAGACAGTCAGCTCCGTGGTATGTCTTTCCATCTGTTTCAATCCATCCTGGAGAGATGGAATTGACCCGGATTTTCGGACCGAGGGAAACAGCCAGAGCATGTGTCAAAGCGGCAATTCCACCTTTTGCGGCAGTGTAGCTTTCTGTCTGTGGCTGGGACATACGGTCACGGGAAGATGAAATGTTGATGATGGATGAACCGTCCGCAAAATCATCTCTGAACAGCTTTGCAAGATAAAATGGTGCGGTAACACCGACAGAAAGCGCTCTGGAAAACTCCTCATAGGTGCATGTATCGATGCCTTTGGATAAAGGTGGCGCATTATTGATCAGATAATCAATGTGATCATGCCTGCTCATGACATGGCGATGGAATGCTTCCAGCATCTTCGGATCGGAAATGTCCCCGGTAAAACCGGAACCAGGGGTGATGTCTATGGTTTCTACAGAAACACCTTCCTGTTCAAACAGACAGGCAATTGCCTTGCCGATTCCATGATTTCCACCTGTAATGACTGCGACTTTTTCCATGGGTACCTCTTATGTAAATGAGCATACATCAATTGTGCAATCTGTGTAAAGTGTGTTGCATACAAAAAGATGATCAGACGATCATCTTCTGTGAAAATCAGAAATATTTTTCTGCAATGGCTACAATTCCATCCGGATTTTCCTTAACCCATGCATCGAAGGAAAGGTGTGAAGCGGTGACAGTCTTACCAAGTTCAACTACGAAAGACGGGATATCTGTTTCGGCAATGATGCCTGCTTCTCTACCCATTGTTTCATTTCCCTGGTAATCATTACCACCGATAAACAGCTGGAATGCGCTGACCGGTTTTTTATCGACCATCTTGATATGACCACGGAAGCCCATGGAACCGATCTGGTGAGTACCACAGGAAGATGGACATCCGGATACATGCATCTGAGGCAATGCATCAGCGGCAATATCATTTTCTTTGACGGCTTTGATACATGCAGCAAGAAGTGCCTGAGAATCACGTAAGCCAACCTGACATGTGGATGCACCGATACAGGAAACGGATGTTTCAAATACGGTTGTTGCATTGTCACTCAGAACTGCCTTTACCTTTTCCACTTCGTCAGCAGTCAGGTTGATGATATAACAGGATTCATCCGGGGAAAGACGCAGTTCAACATCCTGCATGTCCGCAATGACTTCCTGCAATGCACGTAATACATCAACAGACGGACAGCCACCCTGTGGATGATACAGATATGCATACAGGCCTTCCTGTTTCTGAGGGATGACAAACATCCCTTCTGTCTTGCCTGTGCCTGTTTTTGTGATGGTAACAGGTTCAACAGAGATGGAAAGGTCCATTGTTTCTTTCACTTTCTTCAGGTTTTCCTGAAAGATTTCGATAAACTTTTCTTCACCGCCGACTGCTTCCACCATGTAGCGTGTACGTGCCTTGGCACGGTTTTCGTAGTTGCCATGTGCGTAGAATGTTTTTCTCATGGCTTCGACATAGTACAGAACATCAGATGGGCTGACGTTATGATCAACACATACGCCGAATCTTGGATTGTTGCCAAGACCGCCGGCACAGTAAACATCAAATGTACCATTTTCATTTGCCGCAAAGCCAAGATCACGGAATGTGGCATGTGGTACGTTCTTTCTGGAATTGGAGAAGCATACTTTCAGCTTACGAGGCATCTTCTTATCCTTGACTTTTGTCAGAAGATAGTCGGATACTTTGGCGGCATATGGTCTTACATCAAAGTATTCATCCTGTTCTACACCGGACAAAGGGGAACACATGACATTGCGTGGGAAGTCACCACCGCCACCGATAAAGATGATGTCGTTGTCCAAAGCAGCATCCATGATCGGATACAGCTGATCTGTTGTCAGATCATGCAGCTGAATGGTCTGGCATGTTGTAAAGTGGGATCGTTTTACACCATACGCAGTCATTTTTTCGACGACAAAGGCGAGCTTTTCCTTTGTGACAACACCGCATGGCATACGCAGACGGAGCATGCTTGCCTTACCGCCTTTCTGGGAATAGCTGCCATAGTAGCCTGAGAATCCCTTGTAGTCCTTCATCGGCAGGTTGCCGGCAAAAAATTCATCTGTTTTTTCCTTAAAGGCAGGCATTTCAGCCTTCCAGTTCATTTCACTCATATAGTACATCCTTTTCTTTTATGTAACTATGGTAAACTTATTGGGTGTAAATGAAAAGAGAGGCAGTATGGCATATTTTCCTTTTTTTACGGAGATGAAAAACAGAACATGTCTTATCGTCGGATCCGGCACAATCGCACGGTCCAAAATGCGTATCTTTCTGGAATTTGAAGCGGATGTGACATGCATCTCACCACAGTTGTTGCAGGAGCCGGGTGTGAGGTTCATACAGAAGGAAGTACAGATGGAAGATCTGGTCGGCTTTGATGTGGTTGTGGCTGCAACAGACAATCATGAGCTGAATCATCGGATTTCTCTGGAGTGCCAGAAACTTGGTATACCGGTGAATGTAGTTGATCAGAAAGATGACTGCACATTTATCTTTCCATCGATTCTGCATTATGAAAACGTCGTTGCTGCCTTTTCCAGTGGTGGCAGAAATCCTGTCATCACCCAGTATATGAAAAAACAGGCGTCTTCCTTTATCGATGAGAGGCTGGGGCAGATCAATGAGAAGACAGGGCAGATCCGGGATCTGCTCATGGATATGAGCCCTGCAGAAAGAAAGATCATCATGCAGAAAGTACTGGATGCGTATCTGAGCGGGGAAGAAAGCGATGAAGAGATCAGAAAGAGGTATATAACATGCAGATCAGAGTAGGGACCAGAGGTTCAAAGCTGGCATTGGCACAATGTGACAGTGTGATTGAAATGCTGCAGGAAAAGTTTCCTTCCTGCAGTTTTGAAAAGGTGATCATCCATACAAAAGGTGATCTTTCCACACAGCCTCTGACCCATATCGGCGGCAATGGACTGTTTGTCAGGGAAATCGAGCAGCAGCTGAGCGATGGCAGGATTGATCTGGCGATTCATTCCATGAAGGATCTGCCATCAATGCTGGGGGAAGGATTGATGATCTGTGATCCTGTCAAAAGAGAAGAAGGACAGGATGTACTGGTTCTACGCAATGCGGAAAGCTTTTCTGCATTGCCGGCAGGGGCGACCATCGCAACAGGCAGTGTACGCAGAAAAATACAGCTGAAACAGCTGCGTCGGGACCTGAACATCGTTGATATCCGTGGAAACATTGATACAAGAATCCGTAAGATGCAGGAAAACGGATATGACGGTATCGTACTTGCACAGGCAGGATTGAACAGACTTGGTATCCATGATCTGAAGACTGATGTATTTTCCATCGATGAAATGATTCCTTCTCCCTGTCAGGGAATTCTGGCAGTGGAAATCAGACAGGACAGGGTGGATCTGCAGCAGATGATGAAAGCTGTATCAGATCCTGTGACAGCTGTGGAAGCAGGCGTGGAAAGAGGATTTCTGAAGGAAATGAATGGAGACTGCAGATGCCCGATCGGCGCAAGGGCAACAGTAGCGGATGGAATGATCACATTACATGCGATGTATGGAAATGATACGAAAACTGCCCGTGTGAAAGTGAGTGGACATGACAGTGAAGAGGTGATCCGCTCTGCAGCTTCCATGATCCGCAGTCAGCTGGCAGGAACAGTCCGTATTGTCGGGGCAGGACCGGGAGATCCGGAAATGATCACCATAAAAGGCATGCGTGCGATCAAAGAGGCAGACTGTATTCTGTATGATCGTCTGATACCTGCTGAACTGCTGAAACAGGCAGACAGAAACTGTGAAACCATCTATGTCGGCAAAGCCGATCACATGCATACGATGAAACAGAGTCAGATCAATGAACTGCTGGTGGAAAAAGCAATGGAATACAGGCATGTGGTAAGACTGAAAGGCGGTGATATTTCACTGCTGGCCAGAACACAGGAAGAGGTATCATACCTGAAAGAAAAAGGGATTCCATATGAACTGATTTCCGGTATTTCCTCCTGTATGGCAGGACCTGTGGCAGCTGGGATTCCTCTGACAGCACGTGGGGTATGCAGTGGATTTCATGTTCTTTCCGCCCATGGCAGCCACGATGGCATCAACGATCTTCCGTATGATCAGATTGCTTCCAGTCATGATACATGGGTATTGATGATGGGATTAAAACATGTACAGGAAATCGTAGCGCAGCTTGTGAAGCATGGAATGAAGAAAACTACACCGATTGCGGTGATTTCAGGTGCGACAACACCAGATCAGAAAACAGTGGTTTCAACACTGGAAGGTATGATCAAAGAGCCATTGAATCTGCCATCTCCTGCGATTATTGTGATCGGGGAAACCGTACGGTTTCATATGGAAAAACAGGAGAAAGCAGAAGTCAGAAAAGAAGTGTATCTGCCGAAGATCGGCTTTGAACGATCACGACTTGCGGATCTGCTTACGGATGTGACAGTCCACGAAATACCGGTATCCGTCATTTCCTTTCTGGCGTATGAGCAGGATGTGATTCCGGATGTGGCTTTGTTTACAAGCAGGAATGGCGTGGAAGGATTCTTCCATGGACTGAAACAGGATATCCGTGCCTATGCAAAGACGGTCTTTGCCTGCGTTGGAAAATCCACAGCAGAAAAACTGAGGGAATACGGTATCACAGCAGATATCGTGCCGGAAAGCCATGACAGTCAGTCATTGCGTCAACAGCTCAACCTGAAGCAGGATACTGTCGTATGTCATTACTGCGGTACCCTGGCAGGAAATCATAACCGGATGTATCGCGGTTATGATTATCGGGCAGTGCCTGTCTATGATAACAGGCGGCTTGATCTGCAACAGATCGATGTCCCGCAGGATGCTGCGATCATCTTCACCTGCTCTTCCAATGTGGAACGGATGATGAACAGAATGGTTCATCCGGAAGCATGGGCAGATCATGGTACAGCCTATGTCATCGGGCCTTCCACATATCAGACATGCCGTCAGCTTGGGGTACGCAACATCATACAGGCACAGCGTGCGGATTATGAATCACTTGCGGAGCTGATCTTATGATGTCAGTCAGACAGCTGGCTTCAGCAGCTTTGTTTACTGCCCTCATCAGTATCGGTTCCAGGATCATGATTCCTCTGGATATGATCGGAATGCATTTCACACTGCAATGGCTGTTTGTCCTGCTGGCAGGACTTCTGCTGGATGAGAAAACAGCCCGCATGAGTGTCGGCTGTTATCTTCTGATCGGTCTGATCGGCATGCCGGTATTTGCTGCAGGTGGTGGGATCGGATATCTGTTCAAGCCGACATTCGGATTTCTGGCGGGATTTTTTGTGGCGGTATGTCTGATGGGCGTCATGAAAACCGGTCCTTTGATGAAATGCACAGCAGGCCTTCTGGCAGATTATCTGACCGGGTTTTTCTGGTATCTTTTCATGATGTATGCTGTATATCAGCAGCCTCTTGGAATGATTGCAGCATTCATCAACTGTTTTACAACCATCATTCCGGATTATCTGCTGTGTCTTTGTGCATGTGCAATTGCCAGAAGACTTGCACCGGTAGTCCGGCATGGATGATACATGGCATGGCTTATGGTCATGCTTTTTTTATGGTCAACAAAAGGACGGGATAACCCGTCCTGAGTATCAGATGAACATGTTGCCGACAAAGGCGATGATGGACATCAGTACAATGAAGAATACTGCATATGGAATGACTTTGGATAACAAAGCAGAATCTTTTCCCTGCTGGTCAACACTGCTCAATGCAATGGCAATGGACTGTGGAGAAATCATCTTTCCGGCTGCTACTCCAAGTGAGTTCAGACCGACCATCCAGTAGATATTGGACTGAAGTGTTTCAGCAGCACTGGACTGTACTGCACCAAACAGGACACCGGATGAAGTGCCGGAACCTGTAACGAATGTACCAAGGCAGCCAAGCCATGGTGCTACGATCGGATAGAAGGAGCCGGTTACGGAGATTGCAAACGCTGCAATGGAAGAAATCATGCCACTGTAACCCATGACCTTTGCACATCCAAGTACACACAGCATGGTGATGATTGTCTGCGTCATCTGCTTTACTGTTTCAATCAGTGTGGAAGTAAACTGCTGTACTGTTGCCTTCTGGATCAGGCCACCCAGAATTGCGGAAAGGAAGATCCATACACCAGGTGTATTGATCCAGGAGAATGTCAGTGATCCTGGATTATCGCCGGAATACACGGTTACCTTGCTGGCAAACTGAGCCAGGAATGTATTGACTGGAGCAACCAGCTTGGAAGTGGATAACAGGAAGATAAAGATGAAGATGAATGGTGCAAAGGAGCGTAATGCAGTGGAAACCGTAATGGAATCACCAGCAGGTACATCCAGTGCATATTCCGGATTCGGTTTTGTCTTTAAGGCAAGACCGATTGTAACAACAAGAGATACCACTGCACCGATGACTGTTGCAAGCTCTGCTCCGACAAATGCTGATACAGCAAGCTGAGGCAGCAGGAAGGATACACCGGACATCAGTGTGATAAACCATACATCCTTCAGACCTTTGAGTCCCTTACCGACGATCATGACGATTAAGATCGGGCATAACAGGATGAACGGGGAAAGCTGAATGGTCTGGATGGAACTCAGTGTTGTGTTTTCCAGATTCAGCAGATTTGCCAGTGTGACAGTCGGAATGCCGATGGATCCGAATGGTGTTGGAACACCATTGGCAATGAGACATAACAGACATGCCATCAGTGGTTCAAAACCAAGTCCGACAAGCATGCTTGCTGGAATGGCAACTGCAGTACCGAAGCCTGCCATGCCTTCCATGAAACCTCCAAAGCACCATGCAATAATCAGAGCGAGAATTCTTGCATCGGAAGATACGGATGAAAGAAGACGCTTGATGACATCCATTGCACCGGTCTTAAGAGACAGGTTATAGGTATATACAGCAGCAATGATGACGATGATGATTGGCCATAATGCCATCAGGAAGCCTTCCAGAGATGCTGTCATACAGTTGATCAATGATTCGTTCCATACCGTCATTGCCAGAACAATAGACACCAGCAGGGAACCGAATGCGGCTCTGTACGTTGGCCACTTCAGCACGATTAAAGCGAAGATCAGCCAAAGAATCGGACTTAATCCAAGTATGAAATGCAGAAAATTCATACAAACCCCCTCTAAAACGACAGCATTATACAATGAATATGCATGTACAGGAATGCCTTTTTCAACAAGAAAGAAAAGAATTCCAATGTTACCGTTTTCAATGAATAAAAATGAAAAAAGCGGGCAGAGGTGGAGTCCTGTGCCCTAAAAGAAAGGAAAAAATAATAAAAAACAAGAATCAAGAAACTGTTTCCATTTTCCTGACAGGCTCATCATACAGGAAAGTATATGAAAGTGTTACTGTTATGTTAAAAACTGAAAATCAGGCAATAAAAAGTACAATTTTGAATCAAAATTTCACAGTGAGCAGGAAATTATTGGTAAATCAGAAAAAATGAAAACAGAACAGAACAAATCTGTTATGATTGTGGCATGAAGAAAACAGTGACAGGATTTATCCTTGCATGCAGTCTGCTGTTATCCGGCTGCACCAGCTCCGTGCAGGATACATTGCAGCAGAAGATTGTTGAATCTCTGCAGAAATGTGTGGAGCAGGCAGATCCACTTTCCAGCAATCCATTTGATTATATGAAAGGTATTCCATATCGGACGGTTCTGATGATGGGACAGGATGCCGTGGATGTTCTTCTGAAATGTCATGAAGATGGCACATTCCATGGAGTCATGGATTATATTGCGATGTATCTGGTGTGGGATATCAATGATGAAACGGATAATCCTTTATTTCAGGAATGCGAAACAGCACAGCAGATGTATGATGCATGGATGCAGTATATGCAGAAATAATCTGATTCGTGGAGTAATCTGCGTATTTCGTTTTTGATTGGTGATTGCCTTATCTAGATCCGGTACAATGATAGTCAGGAATGGATATATGCTCAAGGATCTGCAGAACAGGAAATATCGTGAATCACTTGTGACAATGTATGTACAGGTACTGTTGTCAAATAATACAGTTCATTGTGGTTATATCGTTAATCCAAGAAGAGAAGATACGGCACAGATTCCGATCGTGGATACTGTAAAATGGAAGAAATGAAGCAGGAGCGCAGAATTCGAATGCTCCTTTTTTCTGGTTGTATGACTGCGCTGTGGTACACAGAAAAAGCATCACCATTGCGATGATGCTTACGGATGCCATGTGGAATACGATCAGATCAGATTCTGATCTTTCAGATCATTGTAGATCAGACTTCCGGTTTCCTTCTTCATTTCCTTCAGAAGGGAACGATAGATCAGCTGTTTGGAATTCTTTTTTCCATAGTTGCGGACAACTGTACTGGCTACCTTTCCTGCAGTAACGGAATCATATTTCTGTGCAAAGACGGAAAGGATGCGGTTGTTGAGTTCTGTTTTGATGGAAGCCTGTGTTTTCTGTGGGATTGTAACGATGACAGGTTCTTCTTTCTTTTCACGGATCTTTCCGATATATGCCTGCAGTGTGACGGTGACATCTTCTTCTTTGACAAATGTTTCGGCAAGATTGGCATAGCCCTTATCATTGGAAATGATGAAGTAGTTTCTTGTATTGCCATAACGGCAGATCAGATAGCCGAGTTTACCTGCAATATGCATGTCGACTTCCTGGTTGCCGGAAGAAATATGGTGGACACACAGGCGTGCCTGAAGTCCATTGAGAAGATCCAAAGAGATCTTCGGGCAGTGATCGGTATAGAAAATATGGATTTCATCTTCCGCAGCAAGGGTGGAAAGATCAAGAAAATCCTGCGAATTGACGTTTTCAAAATCAAGCAGATAGATTGCTGGAATCATGGTTTTATCTCCTGTATTGTCTGTAATCATAACACATGGTGTCATTTCAGAACAGGGATATAGTCATCACCGGCAAGAAAAAGCTCGGAATATTCCTGTGTGAATACCTTCAGCATGCTGTCCATATGCCAGATACAGTTTTCTGACAGAAGTGTTTCCAGGGGTGTCCAGAATACTTCTCCTTCCCTGGAGGAATGCAGATCACCGCTGAAGGTATCTGCTGTATAGAGAAATACGATGTATCGGTCTCCATCTTCTTCCATCCATTCCTTGATCCCGACCAGTTTTGGATGAGTGACAGTAAGACCTGTCTCCTCCTGCAGTTCACGGATCATTGCGTCTATCACCGGTTCACGTGGTTCCACATGCCCGCCCGGAAATGTAATGCCGGAAAAATCATCATCGACTCTTTTGTTCTGTACCAGTACATTGTTTCCATTGGTAATCATGCACATATTTGTAAGTGTAACGTGTTCTTTTCTGTCCATACCAAAGCATGGTAAACTGTTATCAGTCAATATGCAATCAATTTATCCTGGAGTGTGAATCATATGCCGTTGAAAATCATCAGAGACGATATTACGAAAGTGAAGGCGGATGCCATTGTCAATACCGCCAATCCATATCCGCACTATGCAGCAGGTACAGACCGGGCAGTCTATGAGGCTGCCGGTGCGGACCAGCTGCTTGCTCAAAGAAAAAGGATCGGTATCATTTCGGAAGGGCAAGTGGCAGTAACCGATGCTTTTGCCTTACCAGCAAGATTTATCATTCATACGGTTGGGCCACAATGGAAAGATGGAAACAGCGGGGAGTTTGATATTCTGCGTGCCTGTTATGCAAACAGTCTGCAGAAAGCATATGACCTTGGATGTGACAGTGTGGCATTTCCACTGATCGCAACCGGTGTTTATGGATTTCCAAAAGATCAGGCACTGCAGACAGCAGTATCCTGTATCGGCTCATTTCTCATGCATCATGAGATGCTTGTTCTTCTTGTTGTTTTTGATATGGATTCCTATCAGCTTTCCACCCGTTTCATGGGACAGGTGCAGTCCTTTATCGATGAAACACGTATTGCTGAAGCAGTGAAGAAGGAATATTCCATCCAATCTGAAAATCGTATTGAAAGAAATGTATTCTGTTCCTGTCATAAAGAAGAACCATCACATTTTGGATCATCTTTTCAGGATGAACTGGCATCTCTTTCTGTAGCGCAGACATTGGAAGATACGAAGACATTTCAGGAAAAGATGTTTGAAATCATGGAGAAAAAGGGAATGGTCAGTACGGATGTATATAAAGCAGCCAATATTGACCGGAAACTGTTTTCCAAGATTCAGTGTAATAAGGAATATCATCCAAAGAAAAAGACAGCCATGGCAATCTGTATTGCTTTGAGGCTGGACATGGAACAGTCAAAGGATCTTCTGGCAAGAGCTGACTGGGCTTTCTCGCCGAACAGAAAAATGGACCTTGTCATCATGGCAGCCATCGCCAATCATATGTATGACATCAATGAGATCAATGAAGTACTGTTTGCGATGGATCTTGATCTGCTTGCGTAGGAATGGAACTGTGTTTCCGTTCCTTCTTTCATTGTCGCCTGACAGGCGACCACTTCGTCTTTAAAACTGGTTATACTTCAGGCAGATGAAGGGAGTGATGCATATGAAAGGTGCAGTACTTGGAGATATTATCGGCAGCAGATTTGAGTTCAACTGCAATGATAAAACAAAGAAGTTTGAACTTCTGATAGACAGATGTACATTCACAGACGATACTGTGATGAGTATTGCTGTTGCGCAGAGTCTATTATCAGACTGTCAGGATGAGACAACACTGGAAAGAATACTTGTGAAGAACATGCAGAAATGGGGAAGAAGATATCCTGATGGCGGGTATGGGGGTATGTTCCGTCACTGGCTGATCAGTGATAATCCCCGTCCTTATCACAGTTATGGCAATGGATCTGCCATGCGTGTATCTTCAGTCGGCTGGCTGTACGACAGTCTGCAGGAAACCGAACATATCGCAGAGATAACTGCCAGAGTTACACATGATCATCCAGATGGAATCAAAGGTGCTCAGGCAACCGCAGTGGCGATCTGGCTTGCCAGGACAGGTCATTGTAAAGAAGAAATCAGATCTTTGATGACAGAAAGATACGGCTATGATTTTTCCAGAACTCTGAATGAGATACGTCCATCTCATGGAATGGATGAGACATGTCCAGCAACCGTCATAGAAGCACTGACTGCATTCTTTGAAGCAGATGACTATGAGGATGCTGTTCGTAATGCAGTGTCGTTAGGTGGTGATACAGATACTTTGGCGGCAATTACAGGTGGCGTGGCAGAAGCATATTTCGGTATGCCGGAACATCTGGAAAAGGAATGCATGGAAAGAATCCCAGTGGAAATGCAGGAAGTCATCCACCAGTTTGATTCTGTAAAAAGAAGACATGTGTAACTGGTTTCAGTCAATTGCACAATATTACCACGTTTATGCATATATACATGTAAAGCTGAAGGTGTAAAATGATATAATCATTTCAGCGTGAAAGTAATGAATTTCAGTTTCAGTTCTGAAATCTGCAGCTGACTCCTCACGTCGTTTACTGAATCACCGGAGATTTTATGAAATTAGTAGTACAAAGAGAGCTTATTCCATTTCGAGCACTGCTGAAGGAAACCTACGCAAGGGAAGTGTATGATCAGGCAATGGAACATGTCAAAACGGGAAGAGAACACTATTACAACGAATCCTTTCTTGGACATTGTCTTGTCAGCAGGAGTGTTCTTCATCAGCTGCCCCGTGAATCATTTGATGAAATGATGGAAGGATTTCAACGTCTTGACAGCCAATGCCCTTATGTAATGGAAGGGGAACTGGATGATGACTGCTTTATGGAATTCCGTATCATTGGACATGAAACCATTCCTTCAACCCGAATCCTTCGTTTTTATAACAGGGCAGAGGATAACCTTCTGGTTGAACCGGATGGAATATCCAGAAGTATGAACAGAACGGATCTGAACAGAGTTATTTCTGTTGTCTTCAGTGCATTATGGCCATTGGTTGATGAGAATCTGGTGAATAAAGATGCAGGTGAAGCAGTAGAACTGATTATCCGGTTTAACGGAATCAGAAAGACACTGTATTCTTATATACCGACTCATTCTGCCTGCAGGAATGATCTGGCAAAACAGTATATCAACGGCATGAAAATGATTGAGAGAATTCTGCAGAGATATGACTGTTCATTTGTGTGCTGATCAATGGGGAGAGATGCGTTTTCTTCCCGTTTTTAAACTGTAAACATTTTCTTTACAGATGTCAGCATGCAGTGAATGTATAATATTGGATAAACAGACACAGGTAATACCACAGGTGTCATTTGATAATGAGGTGATCATCGATGCTCGTGTATGAAGCTACCAAAAAGGATTTTCTGTACAGCGTGGAAAAAGATTCCATTGCTAATGAGATAGAAGCCTGTATTGCGGAAAAAATGCATAGACGTACCGGAAAAAGTGAATTCGATTCCTGGATGAATTCCATGGAATTCATGTACAAGGTATTACAGGACAGGGGAATTCCAGATGAGTGCGGTATCGCCATCGAATACAATATTCCCCAGACGTCCAAACGCGTGGATTTCATGATTTCCGGATATGACGAAAAACATCATCCGGGTATGGTGATCGTTGAACTGAAACAGTGGGAAAAACTGCAGACAGTCGATAAAACGGAATCTCTTGTGGAAACCTATACCGGTGGTGCA
>JAEDEK010000029.1 GCA_016293365.1 Bulleidia sp.
CCGCATCCACATCTGTAATGCCATGTTTTTTCATGAATGCCTGTACAGCATTGCCGAACCAGTGTCCAAGTTCAAAGTTCAAGGAACAGATTTCATCCACATGAGCACCATGAATATCGCAGGCATGCTGTATCTTTTCTTTCAGATCAGATGGCATTTTCACTTCTTCATAAGTAATCAGCTTCACCTTTGTGGAAAGATAGTATCCTTCAATATCACAATATGCCAGATCCAGTCCATCCAGTGATGTACCGGACATCAGTCCAATCAGCTTCATGCCTTTTCCTTTGCTGCCACAATGGCATCATGAACATTACCGTCTGCACGGTCAAGACATGCGCATGCTTCATCAGCAGAGATATTGCCGCATCCCATGATGATCGCAATCTTGACATCTCTTCCGCTTTCTTCCAGCAGCTGATGTGCCTTTTCAATATCGCATCCTGTTGCCTGAGAGATGATTCTTCCTGCGCGTTCAACAAGCTTTTCATTTGTCGGCTGTACATCCACCATCAGGTTTTCATACACTTTTCCATAACGGATCATACATCCTGTGGAAATCATGTTACATACCATCTTCTGGGCAGTACCTGCCTTCATACGGGTTGATCCGGTAACCGCTTCCGGGCCTGTAATGACTTCCACTGCCGTCTGTGCATGTCCACTGATTACTGCATTGGATACACAGCTGACGGAAGCAGTATATGCTCCGATGGAGCGGGCATAGTCAAGACCACCGATGACATATGGTGTTCTGCCGCTTGCAGCAAGGCCGATGACCGTATCCTTACTGCATAATGTAATTTTCTTCAGATCTTCAACAGCAAGATCAGGATCATCCTCAGCGCCTTCCTTTGCCTTGAACATTGCATCTTCTCCACCTGCAATCAGCCCCATAACAAGATCTGAAGATACACCATATGTAGGTGGGCATTCAGATGCATCCAGAACACCCAGTCTGCCCGAAGTACCGGCACCGATATAGATGATTCTGCCACCTTCCTTCAGCCTGCTGCTGGCATTTTCAATAATTTCAGCAATCTGATTTTTCGCAAGTGCTACTGCATCAGCTATCTTATGGTCTTCACGGTTGATTTTTTCTACAATTTCAAGTGCGGAAACATGATCGATATCCATTGTATCTACATTGCGCACTTCGGTTTCTATCGTTGCAAGATTCACAATTGTTGCTCCTTTACAGTCTGCTCGTCCATTTTCTGGTCTGTTGCAGAACCCGTCTGTTTTCTTCCAGATGACACGAGACAAGGGAAAGATAGATCGTATCACAGATGAACAGAGAGCTGTCACGTGAGGAAATAGCACCTGCACGGATGGTGTTTTCCTCACTTGGGACATAAAACTGCAGATCAGAAAGTCTGTTCAGTGATGTTTTTCCAAGCTGTGAAATACTCAGTACAGTTGCATTTTTTTCTTTGGCAATCCGTACTGTTTCGATCACTTCTTTTGTTTCGCCGGAATAACTGACTGCAACCAGTACATCCCCTTCCTGTATACCTGTCATCATCGTCATCATGACATGTGCATCCTGCACATGAATCGTACGGATACCGATACGTGACAGTTTCTGCTGAAAGTCCTGGCATACAATACTGGAGCCGCCGATACCGCACAGATATACTGTATTTGCTTTACATAGTGCGGCAACAGCCTTTTCCGTAGTCGCTTCATCAATCAGACCACGGACATGATCCAGTGTTGCAAGGCGATGACTGTACATCGTAGATACAAGACGTGCGACTGTTTCGTTTTCCGTCAGTTCCTGCGTCAGATCCATCACATCACTCTTTTCCGACATCAGTATGTCCATCTTCAATGCCGGAAAACCGCTGTATCCAAGTGTTCTGGAAAAACGGACGATCGTAGGTGCACTTGTACCGACTTTTTCAGCAAGATCTTTTGCTGAACTGGTACTTACTTCCTGGAGATGGTTCAGGAAATAATCTGCGAGCTGCTTTTCGCTCTGTGTGAATTCTGGATATACATCCTGTATACGACTCTGTAAACTCATCTGTCTTCCCTTTCGATTTTTATTATATTTCATGTTTTGGTGTAATTCAATTTCACGCTCTGCTATTTAATGAATTTCACTTATCACATTGAAAATATTATAGCATACAATCAAAAAGTGATGAAAGCACTTTCATCACTCACCTATTTTTTCATATCCTGTTTTCATTATCTGTATGTACAGATCAGAGCAGCATCTGAATCTGCTTTTCCAGAAGTCGAACTGCTATATGATTGCTGCAGCAGGCTGTTTCTCCATCGGTATGTACCCATAACGGTTTTTCCGTTGTGATTTCCACTTCATGAGCAGAAAACGGATGAACTCCCTGGAATTTCAGATGATTCCCCTTCAGAGCATACGGGAAGATTCTGAAAAAATCATATTGTGAAAGCCCATTGGCGATGCATCCATCCAGAATACCATCATTTCCATCCGCTGAGGGACAGAACATGAATCCACCGCCTTCATATGGATGATTCATGACAACACATAACAGAAGCCTGTCATAAGACATCGTCTTTCCATCCACCTTGATCCATGCTCTGGTACGTTCAGTTGAAGTAATGGTGTGGATTGCCGTCAGCAGATAAATCAGTCTGCCCATATGAATCTGATTCAGTATTTTTTTATAACGGGAAGTCTCAGCATCATGGCAGATCTGCCCGTCAAAACCGATTCCAGCTGATATGACAAACCGATGATGTACGAATCCATCTTGCTGCACAGGTTCTCTGTGTGTTTCATGACAGCGATCATAATAAACAACTTCCCCGACATCCATCTTCCTGACTGTATTCCCTTTCAGAATCGTTTCAGCCAGTACAGAAGGATCATGATCGACACCAAGTCCACGAACCAGATCATTCCCTGATCCAGCAGGTATCAGTCCCATCCTGACATGTTCATAATCCACAATTCCGTTAACTGCCTGATTGAAGGATCCATCCCCTCCAACCACAACAATATCACATGGTTGATTGGAAAGTGTGGATGCAAGATGAGGAATATCATCTTCTCCATGAGAAATATGAACACGGTATGGTTTCTGCGAGTGAACAAACTGTGGTTCTATTCTATCCCATACTTTTCCTGCCTGCCCACAGGCACCATTGGGATTGAGAATGATTTCAATCATCTCTGTTTTCTCCATTGTCATAGCTCAGATCAATATGCTGCCCATCCATACTTATGACGGTATGTTCAAAGATGGATGTACATTCTTCCATATGCAGATAAGGATCATGCATCGATGGGCTGTAATGGGTCAGCCAGAGTCTTCTGACATTTGCCTCTTTTGCAAGATTGCATGCCTCCTGCATCATCATATGACGGTTCAATTTTGCTTTTTCAATCTTTTCAGTATCACCATACATACCTTCTGTAATCAGCAGATCAGCTTCTTCTGCTGCTGCAGCCAGAGCATTTACCGGCCTTGTATCAGTTGCATACACAACCTTCAGACCCTTTCGTTGAGCCCCAAGAACCAGATCCGGTGTATACAGAATTCCATCCTGTTCAACTGTATTCCCCTTCTGCAGTCTACCCCACAGTTTTAATGGAACATGATTTGCCTCAGCCTTTTCCTTATCAAACTTCGGTGTGCGTTTCAGTTCCATTGTATAGCCGATACATGCCACGGAGTGACGCAACGGAAACGATGTTACCTGAAGATGATCTACAGTAAAACCATCTCCTTTTTCCAGTTCCACTTCCTGAATTTCAAAAGGAATATAACGGGCGATCAACCTGACTCCTTCCATCATTTCATGCAGTCCTTTTGGACCATAGATTACAATCGGCTCCGTCCGATCCGCCTTTGCCATGGATAATAACAGTCCAGGTAAACCAGCTGTATGATCCGCATGAAAATGGGTAATCGCGATGGCGTCAATATGACGTACAGGAAGATTTCTTTCCTTCATGGAAATCTGCGTTCCTTCCCCGCAGTCAATCAGCATTTCATGTCCACTCCATCTGACAAGTAAGGAGGTCAGATATCTTCCCGGTAATGGTACAGTTCCTCCGGTTCCAAGCAATGTCACTTCAATCATAGCAACTATTCTATCATAAAAAGCAGAAGAAAACCCGTATCACAACAACACGGGTTAACCTGTTTATATGCACTCAGAACACATCAGGATGTTCGGCAGCAATCTTTGACCACTTTTCAAATTCTTCTTCTGTAGCAAGGACATAGTGTGTCTTTGTCAGATTGTGAATTGTTCCTTTTGTGTAGTCTACACCTTCCTTATCCTTGTTGTATTCCAGGGATACTCTGTTCTTTTCTACAATCGGATTCGGATGTGGGATTGCGGACAGCAGAGACCTTGTATAAGGATGAATCGGATTGGAGAAGATTTCCTCTGTTGTGCCTGTTTCAACGATGTGACCAAGGTGCATGACACCGATACGGTCAGAAATATACTTGACCATGGACAGGTCATGGGCGATGAACAGGTATGTTGTACCAAGTTCATCCTGTAAGTCCTTCATCAGATTGACGACCTGTGCCTGGATGGATACGTCAAGAGCCGAGATGGCTTCATCGGCGATGACGAGTTTCGGATTCATGACAAGTGCTCTTGCGATACCGATTCTCTGTCTTTGACCACCGGAGAACTGCTGTGGATAACGGGTAGCATGTTCTCTGGAAAGACCTACTTTATCCAGGATCCGGTTGACTTTTTCATCCAGTTCTTCCTGAGAACTGTACAGATGATGAATCTCAAGCCCCTGAGCAACGATTTCCTTGACCTTCTTACGCGGATTCAGACATGCCATAGGATCCTGGAAGATCATCTGCATATTCTGTCTCAGATATGCTTCATCTTCTTTAGAAAGTTTACCGGAAATGTCATGACCATCAAAGATAATCTTACCATCCGTTGGATCATACAGACGGATGATGGCACGACCTGTTGTGGATTTACCAGAACCGGATTCACCGACAAGACCATATGTCTCACCCTGGTAAATATCAAAGGAGATACCATCTACGGCTTTTGTTGTATAAGTACGGGAGATTCTGAAGTGCTGTTTCAGTCCTTCCACATGCAGTAATGGTTCAGCGTTATAATCAATCGTTGTCATACTTTGCACTCTCCGTTCTCATCTTCTTCATTCTCTCCATCAGCTGTTCAGGGGGATTTACTTTTGGAGCTCTAGGGTCACAAAGCCAGGAAGCAACTCTGTGTTTACCACCGACATTATACATCGGCGGTTCAGCCTTATAATCGATTGCCAGTGCATAAGGGTTTCTTGGTGCAAAAGCATCGCCTTCAATTCTTTCCAGCAGATTCGGTGGAGTACCTGGAATCGCAAACAGACGTTTGGAATCCGTATCCGTATCCGGCATGGAAGCCAGCAGTCCCCATGTATATGGATGACGTGGATCGTAGAAGATCTCATTGACATCACCCTTTTCAATAATACGGCCTGCATACATGACATCGACATAGTCTGCAACCTTCGCAACTACACCAAGGTCGTGTGTAATGTAGATAACCGCAATGTTATGTTCCTTCTGCAGTTTCTGAATCAGTTCCAGAATCTTTGCCTGAATGGTAACATCCAGTGCTGTTGTCGGTTCATCACAGATCAGCATATCCGGATTACAGGATAATGCGATCGCAATGACAACTCTCTGTCTCATACCACCAGAGAGCTGATGCGGATACTGTTTGAATCTTTTTTCCGGATTTTCAATTCCGACTTCTTCCAGAAGCTTGAGCGCTCTTGCCTGAGCTTCTTCCTTGCTGACATTTTCATGCAGCAGAATCGGTTCCATGATCTGTCTGCCGATTGTCATGGTCGGATCAAGAGAAGTCATCGGATCCTGGAATACCATTGCGATATGCTTTCCATTAAAACGGTAACGGATTTCCTTCTGTGTCATCTTTGTCAGGTCAACTGTCTCACGTTCACCGTTTTCATTGGTAAATGTGTAGTTGATTGTACCTGAATCAATACGGCCATTGGATGCCATGATACCCATGATTGTTTTAACCGTTACGGATTTACCGGAACCGGATTCACCTACGATGGCGATGGTTTCACCTCTGTAAAGGTCCATACGCACACCGCGGATTGCCTTTACCATACCGGAGGATGTTTCAAATGAGATGTTCAGATCGCGGATACTAAGTACGCGTTCATCTTTGTTTCTTTTCTGCAGTGACATTCTGTATCCTCCTTAACTGTGTTTCTGGTTCGGATCAAATGCATCACGGATACCATCTGCAAACAGGTTGAAGCTCAGCATGAGTAACGCCAGGACAACAATCGGTGCAATCATGATATACGGATGAATGGTCATGGATTTATAACCATCCGAGATCAGAGAACCAAGAGATGCCTTCGGTGCCGGAATACCAAGACCGACGAAAGACAGGAAGGCTTCCGTGAAGATGGCATTTGGAATCGAGAACATGGACATGATGATCAGCTGACCGAAAATGTTCGGCATGATGTCCTTGAAAATGATGGAAAATGACTTGGCACCAAGTGTTTTGGAAGCAAGTACATATTCGCTTTCTTTCAGCTTCAGCATTTCTGCTCTGGCAATACGGGACATACCGATCCATCCTGTGATCATCAGAGCAAAGATAATCGTGATAATACCACCAGGTAATACAAGACCAAGCAGCGTGACTGTAACAAGAGTCGGAATACCGTTGAGGATTTCCGCAAATCTCTGCATGACCATATCGATCTTACCACCGAAGAATCCGGATATCAGACCATAAGACATACCTACAACAATATCAATTGCTGCAGCAGAGACAGCGATGATCAAAGAGACACGTGTACCTTCCCAGACACGGGTAAACAGGTCACGTCCCTGTGTGTCTGTACCAAACCAGTGGTATACATCCAGTAAACCACGATCCGCATACACATTCTTTCCTCTTTCCACACCATTGAAAATACCGAGGTTTTCAAGTCCTGGCATACGAGGCGCCATGGACTGGTGTGTCTGAACGATCGCTTCAGATGCATAACCGGAAATCATCGGACCGATGATAGCCAGAAAAATAATGACAACAATAATCACAAGTCCGATCAGAGCTCCCTTGTTCTTTTTGAAGTGGGACCATACATCCTTCAGATAGGATGTTGCCTGATATGTTTTATCGACAAGCTTTTCATCGCGCTGAACAAACACGAAATCATCGGCTGAAAAGTCATCGACAACTTCATTTGTCAGCACAGGCTTCTGATACAGTTCACTCATCCTAGCTTCCCTCCTTGGCAACTCTGATTCTCGGGTCAATGACACCATAGAGAATATCCACAATCAGCATCATGACAATATAAAGTGCGGAATACACAAAGGCACATGCGATAACAACGTTATAGTCATTACCTGTAATAGCCTGTACCATCAGCATACCAATACCAGGAATTGCAAATACCTTTTCAACAACCATGGAACCTGTCAGCAGGTTGACAAGCATCGGACCCATGACAGTAACAATCGGAATCAGTGTATTACGTAATGCATGATGAAAAATCAGATCTTTTTCACGGACACCCTTAGCCTGAACAAGTGCGATGTAGTCACTGTTGAGAACATCGATCATTTCCGATCTTGTAAAACGGGATACGTTTGCGATCGGAAACATTGCCAGTGCAATACTTGGCAGGATGGATGAATATACCGGATTGTTTGTGTTATACAGAATCGGGCACCAGTTGAGCTTGAAACCGATGAAGTAAGCAAGCAGAAGTGCGAATACATAAGATGGCACAGATACACCGATAATGGCAATTGCTGAGCAGAGCGAGTCAATCCAGCTGTTATGATTGAGAGCTGCAGCAATACCAAGAAGTAAACCGATGACAGATCCTAACAGGAAACCCTGAGCACCGATACGGATGGAAATACCTAATGGTCCAACAAGCATATCAGCTACGGCTCTGTTTTTGTTCAATACATAGGACACACCAAGGTCACCCTTGAACATGTTGCCTACGTATTTGAAGAAACGGATGAAGAACGGCTGGTCTAAGCCATACTTCGCATACAATGCAAGCTTCTGAGCTTCTGTCAGCTTTTCATCGTTGAATGGAGAACCAGGCATCAATGAAAGCATCAGAAACAGTACAAACAGAATGACAAGCATTGTCATAATACTGATCAGGACTCTTTTTGTGATGTATTTTGACATATGTCAGTTCCTTTCTATACGTCGTATGAACATACAATAGAGCGGTTTCCCGCTCTATTGCGTTCATGATCTGTTTTTTCAGTGAATACAGGAAGCTTATGCAGCCTTCTTCATGAAACGGTAGGAGTCAACACCACCGGCATGGAATTCAATACCAGTTACCTTAGGGTTGATCATCATGGCACCACCAGCCTGATATACAGGAATCATTGCCATGTCATCAATCAGCATCTTTTCACCTTCAATGATGTCAGCCCATCTCTTTTCAGCATCTGGAGCATCTTCGCCGATGAATGCCTTATCCATGAGTTCGTTGAATGCATCATTGGAATATGTTCTTGTGTAACCAGGTGTAGTAGATCTGTACAGATCCATGAATGTCTGAGGATCTGCATAGTCTGGACCCCATCTTGTCAGACCGATTTCGAAGTTATATCCGCCTTCTTTACCCATCATTTCAAGTCTTGTCTTCTTTGGCTTGCAGTTCATTTCAACTGTCAAACCTGGGCAGTTTGTCTGCAGCATCTGCTGAATGTTTTCAGCAACTACCTTACTTGCTTCGGAGTCTTCATACAGCAGTTCAACTGTTATATCGCCACCAGCTGTTGCAACAGCCTTTGCATAGTAATCAGCAGCCTTATCAGGATCAGCTGTTGTATTCAGCAGTGTACCTGCTGTTTCACGGTAATCCTTACCGTCTGGTCCATATGCAAACTGCTTAGGAATGAAGCCTTCAGCTGCAACGGAACCATCCTTTAATACATCTTCAGCAATGGATGTACGATCGATTGCATAGGAAATAGCCTTACGCAGATCGAGGTTCTGCATCTTTTCAGAGAAGAAGTTGACATCAAGTCTCCAGCCATAACCTTCCAGACGTGTTGTAAAGCCATCTTCATCCTTATAGGCATCAACCTGTTCAGAAGTCAGCTTAACGACGTCGATGTTACCCTGCTGGTATTCAAGCATTGCAGACTGTGTATCCTGCAGGAACTTGAATGTAACTGTTTCTGTTTCTACAGCATCAGCATTCCAGTAGTCAGCATTCTTTGTGAATGTGTACTGGTTACCTGCCTGCCAGTCAGTCATTGTATATGGACCACAGTAGAGCAGATCTTCTGTTGTACCGATACCGAACTGATCACCCTTGGATTCATAGAATTCCTGGTTGAGTGGGAAGAAGGATGGGAATGCCATCAGACCAAGCAGGAATCCGCAAGGCTGAGACAGATGAACAACGAATGTGGAGTCATCTGTTGCTTCTACGCCCAGATCAGATACTGGCTTTTCGCCAGCAATGACTTCGGCAGCGTTGACAACGCTGATTGTATCAACGATAAAGTTGTAGTCAGATGCAAGTTCTGGAGAAACCAGTCTCTGCCAGCCATAGACAAAGTCATTTGCTGTAACAGGTGTTCCATTAGACCACTTAACGCCATCACGAATGTGGAATGTGTAAGTCAAACCATCTTCGCTGATATCCCAGCTTTCTGCAAGATCCGGCTGTGCCTGTCCATCCGCATCAAGCATTGCAAGACCGGATACACACATGGAGTGCATGATGAATGAGTTTCCGTCTGTAGCATATTCGTAGTCCATTGTATTCAGGTCAGCATCAATTGCTACTGTAACGGAGGAAGCTGTGCCACCAGTTGATGCTGTACTGCCCCCTGTAGATGAACCGCCGCAGCCAACGAGCATTGTGCCCGCCATAGCGACTGCCAAAGGCTTCTTTAATTCCATACAATATTTCCCCCTTTCAGAAATATAGTTAAGATTTTACGGGTTGATTAAAATATTGCAAGTACTTACTTCACATTTATTTCATTTTCAGAATAGTTTTCATACATTTTTATGTAACATTTTTCATACATTTTTTTCACGCTTCGTACACATCAATCTCTAAAAGTGTTCACATTTCTGTCAGCAACCATGAAAAAACGGCATTTCTGCCGCTTATGGGGATTACATTTCCTTCAGAATGGAGGACAGTTTTGGCATCAGCTGCTGCTTTCTTGAGATGATATTCGGATCAAATCCGGAATGCTCATCAAAGTTTGTTTCAAGAAGATCTGACAGTACATAGGAAAGAGGTCCATAGAAGACAAAGTAGGAACCCTTGCCCATCACATCTGTAAACAGCATGACCATGATATCCAGTTTGTTGGAAGCCTGTTCTTTTTCAAGCTGTCTGGAAAATTCAGGCAGAATACGCTGTACATCCTCCATGTGAGAATAGTTTGTCTGACCGATCGCAAAGGAGAATCTGCCGATCTGATAGGACTTCAGGTCACGATACAGGATTTCATTTGGTGTGGAATCCAGAAGAGATACGGATGCACCGAGCATTTCTCTTGCATATTCATCAATATCTTCAATACCTGCCTTTTCAGCAAGCTTCTTTACAGTGATCCGATCCAGATCCGTAACCGTAGCGGATTTCAGATTCAGTGTATCTGAAAGAATTGCCGACAGCATCAGACCTGCCATATCACTGCCCGGTTCAATTCCAGCCTCTTCATACAGCCTGGAAATGATCGTACATGTACAGCCACATCTGTGATTGCGGTATTCAATCGGACGGTCCGTCTGAATATCCCCTATATGATGGTGATCTACAATTGAGATGATTTCCGCTTCCTGAATATGGTTGACCGACTGGTTGACAGCACTGTGGTCAACTAAAGCAAACTTTCTGCGGTTGTAGTTTCTTGTATGGTAACGGGATACAGCCCCTACGACATCTCCCTTATCATTCAATACCGGATAGGAGCGTACTCTTGAACTGCCCATCTTTGCTGCGACATCTTCCACATATTCATTTTCCTGGAAGGAAATGATCCTCTCTTTTGGTGTCATGATCTGTTCAACACTGTAGCTTTCCGTAATGACCTTTGCGGTATGCATCGTATCATATGGTGTTTCAATGATGGCACAGCCTGTCTCCTGTGCTTTGCGGATAATATTCATGTCCGCATGTACACCACATGTCAATACAAGACAGCGTACACCGATTTTAAGCAGTGTCATCTGTTTTTCATTTCCGGAAGAAAGAATGACGATACTGCCTTCAAAGTGGCTGTGTTCAATATCCGAAATGGTTTCCAGTGTGATGATATGCACATTTCCATTGGTACGGAACTGTGGCGGTTCAATCACAACACTTCCCCCGATTGTACGGGCAATATTACTGCATGTAGCAGTCGCCATCAGCTTGTCGATGCTTGCTTCTGGATGAATGCGCACATCTGACAGATTACTGGTTGTGCAGATACCACACAGATTTCCATCATCGTCCACAACAAATAAGGATCTGTTCTGGGTCCGCAGCATCAGATGCCATGCATGATGCACGGTATCGTGATGCATGATAGTTGTTGGAAGGTCCAGATCAATATCACTCAGCATTGTTCTGGCATCCGTTAAAAGTAACGGGTTTTCCTGATGAAAACGTTTGAGAATGAACTTGGTTTCTTCATTCAAAGGGCCCTGTCGACAGGCAACTGCTGTTTTTCCGGTACGATTCAGCAGTTCCGTATATGTAATCGCCGAACAGATGGAGTCACTGTCCGGATGCTTGTGCCCGGTAACATAAATATTCTGATTCATATCAATGATTCCTCGTGATCTATTGTTGATACGTTAATATCTGTTACTATCATACTACAAAAAACAGACCCTTTGGGGTCCGTTTCCTTAATAAGTCAGAATTTCATAACCGGTTTCGGTAATCAGAATCGTATGTTCCCACTGGGCAGAGTCTTTTCCATCTGCAGTATAGACTGTCCATCCATTATATGGATCCAGTCTGACCGCCGCCTTACCGGCATTGATCATCGGTTCAATGGTAATTGTCATACCCGGCACAAGCACCATACCTGTATCCTTTTTGCCAACATGTGATACAAACGGATCTTCATGAAAGCCGATTCCGACACCATGACCACCCAGCTCCCGTACAACTGAATACCCTTTGGAGCGGGCATAGCGGCTGATGGCATATCCGATATCACCGACATGCCCCCATGGCTTGACTGCCTGTAATCCTACCTCAAGGCATTTTTTTGTCTCTTCGACAAGTCTTCTTCTTTCTTCACTGACATTGCCGATCAGAAACATCCGGGATGCATCGGCATAATACCCATCCAGAATCGTTGTACAGTCAACATTGATGATATCTCCATCCCGCAGTTTTCTGTGTCTTGCCGGAATACCATGACATACTTCTCCATTAATGGATGTACAGACGCTTTTAGGGTATCCCTCATAATTCAATGGTGCACAGATACCACCATGCTGCTTTGTATAGGAAGATACGATATCGTCGATTTCCTGTGTGGACATGCCGGCATGAATATGTTTTGCAACTTCATCCAGGCATCCTGTATTCACTGTTCCTGCCTTACGCATGCCTTCGATCATCGTCGGTCTTTTGATCCACTCTGCATCAATGACTTCCTGATGATGGGCGCGTAACTGTTCCATTCTTTCTGCAATGTGAGGGGCAATCGGTTCCCTCTCCATGATTTCCTTCCACTGTTTTTCGTCCATTTTTCTTCACTTTCCATCCGTTGAACCAAATCCACCTGTGCGCTGTGTCTGTACATCATCATCTTCAGTCGTTCCAAACTGCAGGAAGATGCCCTGTACAAATCCCTGTCCGGCTTTCAGTTCCATGACTTTATCCGTCTGGGAATCATTTGTAATCTTACACATGATATGGCCCTGGTTATCTGCTTCATAATAATCGGCATCAATAATCCCTGCCGTATTATCCAGCTGCATGCGATACCTGAAACCAAGAGAACTTCTTGGAAACAACACAAGCACATAGCCGTCCTCTATTTTAGCACGGATTCCTGTTGGAATCAGCACTGTTTCCTTCGGACCTAAAACAAGGTCCCGGGGAATGATGAAGTCATATCCTGCCGATCCTTTCGTGGCACGCTTCGGTAAAGCAATTCCATCATAGATTTCCTTTACACGTTCCTGATCCTTTGGGAACTGTTTCAACCAGTCATGTTCAAACTGTTCCAGTGTAACTTTTTCAAATCTTCCTGCTTTCATATTTTCCCTCTTTTACTTGTCGGATCATCCTTGCGATCAGTTCTGCCTGGGCAATATCAAATGGTGTGACTGTCATGATCAGCTTCTCCGGTATGATAATACGATCCGGATAGAAGTGCCTGTGAACAAGCAGACGCACCATCATCTTGTGGTCCAAGCTTCTGATCAGATCAATCAGTTCCATTGGTCTGAAATTATCCATGAAACGATAATCTGCACGGGATGCATCCTCAAATAACGCACAGATGATCCGTTCCACTTCTCCATAATCATATACCTGAGATTCATCAAATTCACAAAGTTCCATTACAGCATCCAGCATTCCGAAGAAATACGTTTTTTCATCGATAAAATCCCTGTATGTCATTTCCTTCAGTCTATCCGCAATCACGGATTCAGAAAACAGTCTGTCATTGACCATATTGGCATTTTTCAGTGTTGTTTCCAGGATCATCAATGACCGTACATATTCATCGGTATATGATGGCAGATCAAATGGAAGGAATGTATATCTTTCACCTGCATATCTGCCGTATTTTTTCATCGTATCGTTATACCCAAGCAGCTTTGCCCGATACATTTTAAACACATCAAAATCCAGAAAGGAATACAGTGGTGCATGTGGACGTATGATTGTGATGGAGGATTTGTTTTCATACATCGGATGCAGCGGGTTTTCACCCAGTTCAATTCCGACAATCTCATCACTGCCATAACGCAATGCATAATCAATCGGAAAGTTATCGTAGTAGCCACCATCAATGTATTCTTCCCCATCCACTTCCTTGACAGGGAATGCAGGATAAGCACTGGCAGAAGCAATCAGCCAGTCCTTCCCTCTTCCCTTCATCATGTCTTTTGTCACAAACAGACCGCTGTGATCTTTTTTTCTCGCACAGACACATCCGAAATCAACCATGGATGAAAAGAACTTCTTTTCATCAAAATACGCATCCACCATATGATAAAACGGAGTGATATCCAGGCTTTTTTCCTTGAGGTAGCGAGAAATCTGCTCCTGTATTTCCTGACGTTGTGAAATCAGAGTGGATACATTCATATCTGAGGGCAGAAATCCATTGACAAACTGATCAGAAGCGATGTTTTCATACATGTTTTCCAGACGTTCAAACTGATTCTGTACAAGCAGTGTTGCGTTGAGAGCCCCAACGGATACACCGATGATGCAGTCAAACTGATCTTTTCCCAGTTCTTTGAGTGCCTTGATGACACCGCATTCATAAATGCCTTTTGTGCCACCACCAGCCATTACCAGTGTTCTTTTCATATATTCCATTGTAGCACAACAAAATCCTGAATCCATTCGTCATGATTTAAGGTATAATGAAGAACGTTAATGGAGGTATTACATGAAACTTAATACAGCTGTATTCTTCGGTGGTGAATCCGTTGAACATGAAGTAAGCATCATCTCTGCCCATCAGGCAATTGCCGCACTGGACACAGATCGTTATAATGTCATCCCTGTTTATGTTGCGAAAAACAGAAAACTGTACGTCGGTGAAGCATTGAATGATATCGCAAATTTCAGAAATCTCAATACACTGATTGATTCCTGTACGCAGGTAACCATTGTTCTGGAAGACAACCAGGTTGTGATTAAACCTGTTAAGGCGTCCCTGTTTTCCAGAAAGGATCTTGGCACAATTGATGTTGCGATCCCTGTCATGCATGGAACAAATGGCGAAGATGGCACAATCCAGGGATTCTTTGAGATGTTGAAGCTGCCATATGCAGGATGTGACCTGTATGGGGCTGCAGTCGGTCAGGACAAGGTTCTGCAGAAACACATCCTTGCGGATAATGACCTGCCGATTACAAACTGGTTCTGGTGCTATGGTACAGATATCGATGAAGACAGACAGGCAGTACTCAGAAAAGTACATAAGCTGATCTATCCTGTCATTCTCAAACCTGCCCGCACAGGTTCTTCCGTCGGTATTTCCATTGCTCATAACGACGAAGAATATCTGGAATGTTTTGAGGAAGCACGCCGTTATGATGAAAAGATCATTACGGAAAAAGTCGTCAAACCTATGATTGAACTGAACTGTTCTGTCCTTGGCGATGGTGCGGATGCCAGAACATCTGTCATTGAACAGGTCGGCTCTGTATCCGGCGATGAACTGCTCAGCTATAAGGATAAGTACCAGGGTGGTGGCAAAGGATCCAAGTCTGCATCATCCAAATCTGCTGGTATGGCATCCACTGCACGTATTGTCCCTGCTCCGATTTCCAAGGAGCAGACAGAATACATCCAGTCACTGGCTCTGAAAACATTCCGTGTACTTGGATCAGCCGGCGTATGCAGAATCGATTTCATGATGGATGCAGAAACAAAGACGGTTTATGTTAATGAAATCAATACAATTCCAGGCTCTTTAGCATTCTATTTATGGAAAGAGGAAGGCATGTCCTTTACACAGCTGATGGATGCTCTGGTACAGCAGGCCCTGGATCGTGAAAGAAGAAGATCCCGTATGACTTTCTCCTATGATACAAATCTGCTTTCCACATATTCTGCAAACAGTGCAAAAGGATCAAAACACTGAACAGAAAAGAGGACACGTTCCTCTTTTTCTGTGTTCGATGATATAATGATGTCAGTGTTGATCAGGAGGAAAATCTAATTATGTCTACACCACACAACAGTGCGGAAAAAAATCAGATTGCAAAGTCTGTTCTGATGCCTGGTGATCCGCTCCGCGCTAAATTCATTGCGGATAACTTCCTTGATAATCCGGTACTTGTCAATAATGTCAGAGGGGTACAAGGTTATACAGGCACATGGAAAGGCAAGCCTGTTACTGTCATGGCATCCGGCATGGGTATGCCATCGATTGGTATTTATTCTTATGAGCTGTTCAAATTCTATGATGTTGAAAACATCATCCGTGTCGGCTCTGCTGGAGGCTATAAAGAAGAGCTGAATTTGTTTGACGTTGTTGTTGCGGATTCCGCCTATACTGAATCATCCTATGCAAAAGTAGTCTGTGCTGATCCATCGGATGTCATGAAGCCATCCCCGGTATTAAGCGAAAAGCTTGTTAAAGCTGCTGAAGCACTTCAGATTCCAGTTGTACGTGGATGTGTACATTCATCTGATGTGTTCTACCATGTAGATGAAGCATATAAAAAAGGAATTGCGGAACATGATTGCGTCGCTGTTGAGATGGAAAGCTTTGCCTTGTTCACAAATGCAAAGATTCTCAACAAACATGCCGCATGCATCCTCACCATTTCCGATTCTCTTGTCAAGCCTGAAGAAACGACTCCAGAGCAAAGAGAAAAGAGCTTTACAGACATGATGAAGATTGCACTGGACGCTGCAATCGCCGAATAAACAGATCAGAATAAGAACCTGGATCAGTATTCCTGTCTGGGTTCTTTTTCTGCTTTGCTTCATTCATTGAAAATCTGTTTCCATCGCAGATACCTGGTAACATTTTGTAACAATGCATGCAGATTCCTGCCTGTTTTGTATGTGAACTATTCGGCTGCAAGTAAACGAGCATCAAAGGGCTTCGCCCTAAGAGCTTTTCCTATGTTACCAGACTGTCAGCCATGCACACTTCAGGATAATATCCCTCCTGTCGTGGGTACGGTTGTTTTGGTTGTTGTTATTACTTATTGTATGCAGTATATTCTGACTGCGGCGTTCTCATCACGATTTTGATGTGTTCCACAATGCAGACAGATCCATTCTCTTACAGAAAACTCCTTTGTCTGTGCGGAAATGCATCCGCAGCT
>JAEDEK010000181.1 GCA_016293365.1 Bulleidia sp.
ACGGATATTCTGCATGCAGTACAGGTAACGTATCAGAAGAAACAATCGAGAGATAGATTGAAAATCAGGGATCATCAAGCCGCCTCTAAAGAGCACATAAGATGCTCAAAACATACAATAACCGTTAGCTCATATAGAAAATGGTATTAAGAATATTCGCATAAATATGCGAAATAAGCACTTGACAATATAGGGAGGCGTTGTTTCCTTTGTATTTTATGAAAAACATTGTTTTTTTGATATAATGATTCAGATATCAGACTGGAGGTTAGCGTGAAAAGATACGATGACAGCAGCATTCAGATCCTGGAAGGACTGGAACCGGTCAGGAAACGACCGGGTATGTATATAGGTTCAACCGATTCCCATGGTCTTCACCACATGATCTGGGAAATTGTTGATAATGCCGTAGATGAAGCTCTCAACGGCTTTGGAAAGAAGATTACAATCACTTTGGAAAACGATGGCAGTGTTACGGTTTCCGATGAAGGAAGAGGTATGCCGATCGGCAGACACGCATCCGGCAGAAATACACTGGAAGTCATCTTTACCGTTCTGCATGCCGGTGGCAAATTCACATCGGAAGGTGGATATAAAACGGCAGGTGGTCTGCATGGTGTCGGTGCATCGGTTGTCAATGCCTTGAGCAGCTGGGTCACAGTTGATGTATGCCATGATGGTCAGCATGTCCGTATGGAATTCAAAGACGGTGGCTCAAAGATTGGAAAACTGCAGAATCTTGGCCCGACAAAACAGACAGGTTCTACTGTCCGTTTCAAACCGGATCCGACAATCTTTCAGACAGTTGACTTCCGATATGATACGGTATGTGAAAGAGCCAGAGAAGAAGCATTCCTGTTAAGCGGCATCAGCTTTGTGGTATGTGATCAAAGAGGAAAGAAGAATCAGGAACAGACATTCTGTTATGAAAACGGGATGAAGGAGTTTGTCAGCTACCTGAATGATGACCGTACACCATTAATGGAACCGGTGTGTTTTGAAGGAAAGGCGCAGGGTGTAGATGTTCAGGTTGCCTTCCAGTACACGGATGACTATCAGGAAAATACATATTCCTTCGTCAATCTTGTCCGTACGCCGGATGGTGGTACACATGAAGCAGGCTTTAAGGGTGCCTTTACAAAGGCAGTCAATGATTATGCAAGAAAGTATGGCATTCTGAAAGAAAAGGATAAGAACCTGGAAGGAAATGATGTCAGAGAAGGATTGACGACAATTCTGTCCGTCTCCATTCCGGAAGAAATTCTGCAGTTTGAAGGGCAGACAAAAGGAAAACTCGGCACTCCGCAGGCAAAACCTGCCGTAGAATCTGTTGTGGCGGAAAAACTGACATTCTGGCTGGAAGAAAACAGAGAACAGTCAGACATGCTGATCCGCAAGATGCAGAAGGCGATGCTTGCCCGTATTGCCGCAAGAAAGGCAAGAGATGAAGCCAGAAGAGGCAAACGGGTTGGGAAAGGTGAAAAGGTGCTCTCCGGCAAACTGGCACCTGCCAGAACAAAAGATTCCCGCATCAAGGAACTGTTCCTTGTGGAAGGTGACTCTGCCGGCGGTTCAGCAAAACAGGGAAGGGACTCCGTCTATCAGGCGATTCTTCCATTGCGTGGTAAGGTGCTGAATACAGAAAAATGTTCACTGGCGGATATTGAAAAAAACGAGGAACTGAATACACTGATCTATACAATCGGTGCCGGTGTCGGGTCTGACTTCAATTATGAGGAAAGCAATTACGGCAAGATCATCATCATGACCGATGCCGATGATGACGGTTCCCATATTCAGATTCTGCTTCTGACTTTCTTCTATCGCTATATGCGTCCACTGATTGAACATGGCATGGTATACATTGCCTTACCGCCACTGTTCCGTGTATCCAAGGGTAAGACGCTGGAATACTGTTATACGACGGAAGAACTGGAAGTACTCAAGAAAAAACTCGGCAGATGCGATATACAGAGATACAAGGGACTTGGCGAAATGAATGCAACTCAGTTATGGGAAACAACCATGGATCCTGCCCATCGTACCCTCGTACGTGTCGGCATCGAAGATAACGCAAAGGCTTCTGTACGTGTTTCCACCCTGATGGGAGACCGTGCGGAAAACAGACGCAGATGGATTGAAGACAACATCTGCTTTACACTGGAAGATGACTATAAACTGGAGGGTAACAGGTGAGCAGGAAGAATATCGTAGAAGATCATACAAAGTATGTCCCTGCACTGCTGGAAGATCTCATGGGGCAGGGATTCGGCAGATATGCCAAATACATCATTCAGGAAAGAGCTCTGCCGGATGCAAGAGATGGTCTGAAACCGGTACAGAGAAGAATTCTGTATGCGATGTATCATGATGGAAATACACATGATCATGCCTATCGTAAAAGTGCCAAGACGGTAGGTCTTGTCATCGGTAACTATCACCCGCATGGCGATATATCCGTCTATGATGCCATGATCCGCATGTCACAGGACTGGAAGGTACGTCTTCCGCTGATTGATATTCATGGAAATAACGGTTCCATTGATGATGACCCTGCCGCAGCAATGCGTTATACCGAAGCAAGACTTGCCAAGGTCACGGAAGTCATGGAAGATGATCTGGATAAGGATACGGTTGAAATGGCACCGAACTTCGATGATACGGAAAATGAACCGACCGTTCTGCCGGTACCGTTTCCGGTTATGCTTGTCAATGGTGCAACCGGTATTGCGGCAGGCTATGCGACAAACATGCCGCCACACAATCTGAATGAATGTGTGGATGCGGCAATCTACCGGATTCAGAATCCGGACTGTTCCCTGGATGAACTGATGGATATCATTCCTGGACCTGACTTTCCTACCGGTGGTATCGTTCAGGGAGAAAAGGGAATCCGGGATGCGTTTTCGAGTGGAAAGGGAAGGATCGTCATCCGTGGAAAATGTGAAATCATCTCCACACGAACCATCCAGCAGATTGTCATTACTGAGATTCCATACGAAGTCATCAAGGCAAATCTTGTCA
>JAEDEK010000182.1 GCA_016293365.1 Bulleidia sp.
ATTCTGTTTTTAAGCGGCGGCATGGAAGTAAGGATGAACGGCAGCTGCGCTGGAGGTACCGGTGCTTTCATTGATCAGATGGCATCTTTACTGAAGATGAAACCGGATGAAATGGATGAAGCTGCACAGCACGCAACAAGAAAATACACCATTGCCTCCCGCTGCGGCGTATTTGCCAAAACAGATGTGCAGCCACTAATCAACCAGGGAGCTAAGCATGAAGATATTGCAGCAAGCATCTATCAGGCTGTCGTCAATCAGACAGTGACAGGTCTTGCGCAGGGAAGAACAATTACAGGAACAGTCATGTATCTTGGAGGCCCACTGACATTTTCAAAGGCATTACGGAACTGTTTTGATGAAACACTTGGTGTAACAGGTATCTGTCCTGAAAACTCTCTGTACTATGTTGCAATCGGTGCAGCCCTTTACTGCAGTGAATACAAAGATATCACAGATATCATGGAAAAACTGCACAGCTATCAGGCAACAGGCTATGCATGTTTACCACCTCTGTTTCGAAACAGACAGGAATACTGGGAGTTTCATAACAGGCACGCAAAGGCGGCTGTACCAAGAGTCCGGTTTGATGATTCTGCCAAACGGATTCATATCGGCATTGATTCAGGTTCCACCACAATCAAGATTGCGGTCATCGATGAAGATGGAAATCTTCTGCAGACAGATTATCGCAGCAACGATGGAAATCCTGTACCGCTTGTCCGTTCATTCCTTATGGACCTGTATCAGAATCATCCATATGCAATCATCGGCAGTGTGACTGCCACAGGGTATGGGGAAGAGCTGATGCGCCATGCCTTCGGTTGTGATTATGGCCTTGTGGAAACCGTGGCACACTTTACTGCAGCATCTTTTTTCATGAAGGATGTCGACTTCATCATCGATATCGGTGGTCAGGATATGAAGTGCTTCCGCATTGAAAACGGCGCAATATCTGATCTTTTCCTCAATGAAGCATGTTCATCTGGTTGTGGCTCCTTCCTGCAGACATTTGCGTCCGCACTTGGTTATGAAACGGAAGAATTTGCACGGCTTGGCCTGTTTGCCGATCATCCGGTTGATCTTGGATCCAGATGTACGGTATTTATGAATTCCTCTGTCAAACAGGCACAGAAGGATGGTGCTTCCATTGAAGCCATTTCTGCAGGGCTTGCTGTATCGGTTGTGAAAAATGCACTGTATAAAGTCATCCGTTGTGCAGATGTGACAAAGCTTGGCAGAAACATTGTTGTTCAGGGTGGTACGTTCTATAATGAAGCCGTATTACGGGCTTTTGAAAAGGAGATGGGTGTCAATGTCATCCGTCCTGATATTGCCGGTCTGATGGGAGCTTATGGTGCAGCCTTATATGGTCTGCATAGAACAGATCACAATCATGTATCTTCCATCCTGAATGAGCAGCAGCTTGTCCACTTTCAGCAGGATACCAGACAGATCACATGTCAGGGTTGTGGAAACCACTGTCAGCTGACGGTCAGTACGTTTGCTTCCGGTCATAAGATGATTTCCGGAAACCGCTGCGAAAAACCGGTCACTGGACACAGCAGTGATACCTCATTGAATCTATATGCCTTCAAACAGAAGAAACTGCTTGATTACAGCCAGATTCATCGCTCTTCCAGAACAAAGATCGGTATTCCGCTTGTTCTGAACATGTATGAACTGCTTCCATTCTGGCATACCTTCTTTACCGTTCTTGGCTTTGATGTCATCGTATCCCCGTTATCTACGCAATCCATCTATGCCATGGGTACCTCCACCATTCCATCTGATACAGCATGCTTTCCTGCCAAACTGACACATGGTCATATCGCATGGCTCAAACAGCAGGGAGTGGATCATATCTTCTATCCATGCATGTCATACAACCTGGATGAAGGTCTTGGAGACAATCACTATAACTGTCCGATCGTGGCCTATTATCCGGAAAACATCAAAGACAATATGGACGGTATGGATGAGAATTTCTTCCTGGAACCGTTTCTGGATCTTTCCAATCGGGAAAAACTGATGGTACATCTGAGTGAATACATGAAACAGCACTTCCCATATCTGCATGGCTCACAGATCATCCATGCGATCAATCTTGCCTATCAGGAATATGAAAATCATATGCAGGATATCCGCAATCAGGCAGATCGGATCATCCATGAAGCACGCAGACAGGGAAAACAGATCATCATCCTGGCAGGAAGACCATACCATGTCGATCCACTCATCAATCATGGCATTGATACACTGATCACAAAATACAATGCTGCAGTGATCACAGAAGATGCCGTTTCCTGGAAAATGCAGAAAATGGAAACATCCGTACTGAATCAGTGGACCTATCATTCCCGTCTGTATGCTGCAGCAAGGTATTGTACGACACAGCCGGATATGAATCTTGTTCAGCTTGTATCATTTGGATGTGGCCTGGATGCCATTACTACAGATGAAACTGCATCCATTCTTCATCAGGGTAACAAACTGTATACACAGATCAAGATTGATGAAATCACCAATACTGGTGCTGTCAATATCAGAATCCGTTCTCTTTTTGCGGCAATTGAAGAAAGGAAGTCAGGACATGAGTGAAAATGTATTTGAAATCAGAGATCTGAAAGACTATACCATTCTGATACCGAATATGGCCCCCAATCAGTTCACATTGATTCAGGCAGCACTGTTATCAGAAGGGTACCATGTGGAACTGATGTCAAAAGCCTCATCACAGGTGGCACAGCTTGGCTTACAGTATGTCCATAATGATACCTGTTATCCAGCACTGCTGATCATCGGACAGTTTATTGAAGCATTGCAGAGCGGCAGATATGATCTGTCTTCGACAGCGCTTGCGATTACCCAGTCGGGAGGAGGATGCCGAGCATCCAACTATATCAAACTGCTGCGTAAGGCACTCGATCAGGCAGGTTTTGAACAGATCCCAGTCATCTCCTTCAATTTTACCGGACTGGAAAAAGA
>JAEDEK010000030.1 GCA_016293365.1 Bulleidia sp.
AGGCTAGTCAATAAAGGCTTTTTCAAGCCTGTGGATTTATCCACGGGTTATTGACGTGTAATCACCTGTTTCGATTCAGACTGTAGCCGATCACACTTCCGCAAAGACCTCCGATGATATGGGTCAGATTGGATATGTTATCACGGATGACAATCCCGTTATATACTTCCATGCCAAGATACAGAATCAGTACAAGGACAAATGTAAGTGGAATTTCACCCTGATGAAAAGCTGTAAAGGATGCCATCATGATACAGGCAAAGACAATGCCGCTGGCACCAAGCAGTCCGGTATTTCCCCAGAACAGCGCATGAAGCAGACCTGTCACAAAGGCGGTAGAAACAATCATCTGGATCATTGCCCGGCTGCCGTACTTTTCTTCCAGCATCGGTCCTAAAATCAGCAGATACATGGCATTATTGAGAAAATGAGACAGATCCGCATGTCCAAGAACATGCGTGAACAGGCGCAGATAAGTCAATGGATCATTGAGCTGCAGCCCATATACCGCAAATAATGATGCAGTGGATCTGCCACCTGTCAGATAGCCAAGCAGTGTTACAGCGCCGCAGATCAGAATGAATGTCAGCGTTACCGGTGCATTATATGTAATATGTATTTTTCTTTGCATGATTCCTCCTTTTATGGAATCAGACCATAATGTTTCAAGCCATTGGCAACTCCATCTTCATCGATGGATGTCGTAATGTATTCCGCCACTGCTTTTGTATCCGGATCTCCATTCCCCATCGCAATACCATGGCCTGCTTTGACAAGCATGCACCGATCGTTTTTTCCATCTCCAAAAGCATATGTATTTTCAGGCGGTACACCTAATCTTTCTGCCACCTGAAGAATGGCATCCCCTTTATCAAAACCTGCGATCGTCACATCACAGGATGGATGTGGTCCATGTGGATTCAGTACACATAGATCAGACAGTACTTCCTGCAGTGTCGTGATCTGATCCACTCTGTCGTAGGAAAGATCAAAACTGTAGACAGGGATTTCAGGGTGATATCCGTACAGCAGCCATCCATCCGGATACTTTTCACAGTCCTTTTCATACTTCTTCTGATCACCGATGAAATATCCATGTTCTACGCCAAGAAAATGAATACATGCCTGTGGTGTGACTGTCTGGATGACTGTATCGATCAGCTGCTTCTGTAACGGTTCATTCACCAGTACTTCACAGCATCCCATATGGGCATATCTGCCGTTATTGGTAATAAAGCCGTTGGCATAACGGTAGAAATGACGATACGCATAATGATATGGCCTGCCGGTACAGATGAAGATGATGGATCCGTTCAGCCGTAACTGATGCAGGGCATTTACCGCGGTTGGCGGGATCTGCGTCCCTTTTGCCAGTGTGCCGTCAATATCGAAGAAAACAATATTCATAACGAATCCTTCCACGCTGATATGGATTTCATGTAATCCGTAAAAACATATGTTCCATTGACCACATCAAACTTCAATAAGCCACAGTTAGGCATGCATGATTTCCCCTGCGCTGCACAGGCATCTCTGTAAGAGAGTCGATCAATGCCGAACAGCACTTCAAGCATGTTCATATAATAGCCGCCATGAGATACGACCAGTACCGTATCCCCGTCTTTAGCACGGCTGTTCATCAGAGCAAACACATCCTTCATCCTCTGCGCAAGATCAAAGAGATCCTCACCACCGACATCCTTCCAGTGTACACTTCTGGAACGTGGTTCCAGCAGAGCCTTATTGGGTGTATAGTCATACGCCTCATATGTGCCGATATGGATTTCCTTTAATCCTTTCAACGGAAGCAGGCTGACCTTTCTGCCTTCCAGAATGATGGAAGCTGTTTTTCTTGTACGAAGTGCTGTGGAACAGCAGGCAAAAGCGTATGGAACATCTTTTACATATTCCCTGACTTCTTCAGCCTGCGCGACCCCTTTTTCCGTTAATGGAGAATCACTCCATCCCTGAAAACGGTCAGTCGCATTGAATACCGTTTCACCATGTCTTACATAATGGAAATGAACAGTCTTGTTTTCAAAAAGCGGCTGATAGGAATCCCCTGCTGCAGGAAGCTGCAGAATCTGATATTCACCATCCTGATATGTGAAAGTGAAGATACCGGCATTGGGAATCGGATCTCTGCCTTCCTTATGACATGTTTCCATATAGGCATCCAGATCAAGCCCAAGCAATGCAAGAAGATTGATCATCACAGCGCCATGAGAGACAAGCAGTACATGATCCCCATCCACAGAGCTGGAAACAATTTCATTCAGCAGGATGGAAAGCCTTTGCGTCACCATTTTTCTGGATTCTCCTTTGACACATGTGAAGTCTCCGTCATACATATGTTCCTGAAATGTACGGTTGGTTTTTTCATCCCCTCTTGCTTCCAGGATACCGAAGTCCTGCTCGTGCAAAGAATCTTTTACCTTTGCCTGCATCCTTCTGCCACGCAGAATCAGATCGGATGTATCGATACATCTTTCACTTGGAGATACGTATGCCTGATGAAACCAGACATTTCTTAGCGAATGCCCAGCGCTTTCTGCCTGTCTGATCCCTTTTTCAGTCAACGGGGAATCCGTGACTCCCTGGACTCTCCCATCGGTATTGAACAGTGTCTGTCCATGACGTACAAACCAGAATGTTACCTTCATATCCCTATTCTCCAATCAGTCCATAATGAACCAAAGCATTGTAAATACCATCTTCATCCGCACCGGTTGTCACATATTCACACAGATCCTTGATGTTCTGTGCACCATTGCCCATGGCGATGGAGTGTTTCACCGTCTGCATCATTTCAATGTCATTGTTGGAATCCCCAAAACCATAGCAGTCTTCCGTACTGCCACCATAGATCTCAAGGACTTTCAGGATGCCTGTACCCTTATTGATGCCTTTTGCTGTAATTTCACCACCACGGTTTCCAGTTCCGGCATAATAACCCCCGGCAAGGGCCAGCTGCAGATTATCCGGTACACGTGAGAAGAAGATATCCGCGATCATCTGCTGGGTGAAGTAGATATCCATCTTCTGCACAGGCTCTCCTCTGTAATCTCCCATGAAACGTACGCCTCGTTTTGCGAAGATCTCTTCCGTGGAAAGATCCGTGTATCTGCTGCCCCAGTTGCGTGCACTCTGCTTATAACTGCTTTCATTTTTAAACATGTACTCTCTTGTAAGAAGAGAATAGTCACCACCAAGATAATCCGTGATTTCCATCAGCTTATAGACAAGTTCCTGCGGAATATCTGTTGTGGAAAGGATCTTTCCGTCCATTGCCACACCTGCACCATTACAGAAAATGATACCTGGAATGGCAATTTCATCCATGTATTCCTGCGCTAGATGAAAGGATCTGCCGGTACAGATAAAGCATTTATGGCCGGCTTCCATCGCCTTTGCGATTCCTTTTACAGCACTTTCGGGAATGTGCCTTGTAGATGGAGAAATCAGTGTACCATCCATATCAAAAAACAGAAATTTACTCATACATACCTCTTATTGACTTTATTCTATCATACAAAAAGGTGGTCTAACTCCACCTTCAGATCAGTCCATAATGTTTCAGTGCTCTGGCAATGCCGTCTTCATCACAATGTGAAGTAACAAAGTCGGCAGCATTCTTTACTTCTTCTGTGCCATTGCCCATTGCGGTGGAATTCGGGCATAAACGGATCATTTCCAGATCGTTGCTGGAATCACCGAAAACATAGCTGTCTGAAAGATCCGCTCCATACATGTCAAGCACCGTTGCGATACCGGTGGCTTTTGTTATGCCTTTTGCTGTAATTTCACCACCCAGGTTCCCCATACTTGCAAAATAACCGCCCGCCATGACAAGAGTGACATCATCCGGTACTCTTGCGAAAAAGATATCCGCTGTCAATGCATTTGAAAAGCATACATCAATTTTCTGCACAGGCTCTCCCTTATACTGCGAAATAAACAGAATCCCTCTTTTTTCGTACAGCTGCTGCCAGGATTCACCTGTATATTTTGTCCATTGTCTACCATTGCTGATATAGGCTTCCTCATTCAGATACATATGTTCTGTTGTCAGAAGACGGAACTCACCACCAAGCCAGTTGACGATATCCATGATGTGATACACAGTATCGGGATGAATGTTCCGTGTATAAAGAATCCTGTTGTCGTAGGCAATCCCTGCACCATTGCAGAAAACAATACCCGGCATTTCAATTTCATTCTGGTGCTCCAGTCCTAACGGATATGATCTTCCGGTACAGATAAAACACTTATGTCCGTTTTCCTTTGCGGCATTGATCCCGTCAATCGCACTTTGTGGAATATCTCCGGTGGATGGAGAAATCAGTGTTCCATCCATATCAAAAAACAGATATTTACTCATGTTCCCTCCCATATGCCAGGCCATTGTACCACTGCCTTGTGAAAATTCCGTAAAGAAAAGGACGGTTCCCGTTTCTAGAACCAGTCCTCCACCATCAGATGATCAATCCTGAATGTTCCGTTTTCATAATGAAATGTGAAGATACCGCAGTTTGGACATGGATTGATGTGATGTGCATGTGCATCATCAATCATCTTCACAACATCCATCTCACTCATCATTTCCAGAAGAGTGAAGTAGATCTTTCCATGGGACACAAGCAGAATGGAATCACCATCGATGCTGTGATCAACGGCCTCCATCAGTACTTCACGGAGTCTTTGATGAACTTCCTGCCTGTTTTCTCCACCCAGATCAGTGAAGTCAGTATCATTGAAACGTCGGGTGACCTTTGGATCGTTGAACACATCCTTCATTCCTTCCAGACTTCCAAAATTGACTTCCTTTAATCGTTTTTCATAGCGGACAGGTACATCTTTTCCTTTCAGAAGAACTGCTGCCGTATCCCTTGTCCTTTCTGCACTGGAAACATAGGCACGATCAAAATGCAGATCTGCAAGTTTTTTACCGGCTTCCTCAGCCTGCCTGATACCATTATCCGTCAATGGGGAATCGCAATGTCCCTGCAGACGATGCTGCGTATTGAACAGTGTTTCTCCATGTCTGACAAACGTGAATGATACATGTTTTGGATCATGCTTTTTTCGATATTCATCCCCGCTCATCGGCTCTTCTGTAATCTGCCACACACCATCCACATATGTAAAGATACATATACCACAGTTAGGCATCCATGGTCTGCCTGTTTCATTACATTTTCTGACATAGGCAAACCGGTCAAAATTCAGAAGTGTATCCATCAGATGCATCATATAGGCACCATGGGATACTACCAATACCGTATCCCCATCACGGCTGTTTTCAACCATTGTCGCAAAGGCACGGTCAGAGCGCTGCTGAAAGGATTCCATTGTATCCCCACCATATTCACTCCAGTCTTCGCGTACAAATTCATCGCCTGCTTCCCCTTTGACATCTTTCAGATAACTGCCATCCAGACTGCCGAAGTCAAATTCACGCAGATCCTTCATCAATACCGGTTTCAGTCCATGCGGTGCACACAGTATTTCTGCTGTATCCCACGCTCTTTCCGATGAAGAACTGTAACAGGAAGCAAATGGAACACGGCATAAAGCAGAAGCTGTATCCTGTGCCCCATCGATACCTTCCTGTAATAGTGGACTGTCACACATGCCCTGCATTCTGCCCTGTTGATTGAACACTGTTTTCCCATGCCTGACAAAATAGAATGTGACTTTCATCTTGCCTCCTGATGTCTGCCATCATCGCTGAAGCACTCCACAAATCTGCCGGAATCCGATGGTTTTTCGTTTCCTGCTTCCAGATGAGAAATATCACCATAACGTGTCATCCGGAATGTGGCAATGCCCTGCAGTGGTTCCTGACTGTACAGTTCTGTCACAGCAGTCGGTGCTGCGATACACCCATGCAGTAAAGCCATTACAGGTAAATGGAGCAGATGAGACAGAATGACACACTGAATACCAAAATGGCAGAAAAATACAAGTGTATCATGTGATTCACATCTGACTTCATACCATTTTCCATTGTATGCATATCCATGACTTTCCAGTAAGGCATCAAAGGAATGGATCACCTGATCATATACTTCAGGGGCATTGCCTTCCAGCAGAATTGGATCTGCTTTCCATGCATTCTGATCATAAAAGGATTCTTTTTCCATCCAGTCGGTAGCACGCCAGTCCCATGGAATGGACAACTGATCCGGCAGATCCGGACGGTGAATCCGTGGGGTAAATTCCTGCAGCCATTCCATCGTAGCTGCCGGTTTACCTGTTGCGTGCAATGTAAAGGACGCTGTCTGCTGTGCTCTGCCCATCGGAGAAACATAGATATGATCCATGGTTTCTTTTTTCATCCGTTGCGCAAGAAGCTGTGCTTCCCTGATTCCTTTATCTGTCAGGCAATCATGTTCATAATCCGGATCGCCATGTCGTATGAATAACAGTCTCATATATGCAGTTCCTTTCTCAAGTTTTCTTTATTCTTACCATACCTGAAAAATATAGAATTTCAGATAGGAAGTCTCATTCATTGTCCACAGAATCGGATGATCTCCATTCTGCTGGGTAACGGATACCTGTCTGAGACGGACACCTGTTTCCTGTGCTGCTTCCACAAGCATCTTTTCAAACAGATCTGTTTCCATATAACGGGAACAGGAACAGGTAATCAGATATCCACCATGACGCAGTACATGCATTGCCTGCTGATTGATCCGTTTATAACCATTATAGGCCTTCATGACTGTCTTTCTTGATTTTGTAAAGGCTGGTGGATCAAGTACGATCACATCATACTGCCCCTGCTGTAATGTATCCAGATAGTCGAAGACATCCGCCTGTACAAATTCCACATTGTCCAGATGATTCAGCTTCGCATTGGCTCTGCCTTCTTCCAGGGCAGTTGCGGAAACATCCACTGCTGTGACATGTGCAGCTTTCCCATATGCGGCATTTAAAGCAAACCCGCCGGTATGCGTAAAGCAGTCAAGAACCCTTTTTCCTTTGGCCATATGACGTAACAGAACACGGTTCGACTTCTGATCCAGGAAATACCCTGTCTTCTGTCCGTTTTCGATATCTACATGCAGAAGCAGCCCATTTTCACAGATGATCTGTACCGGATCCGCCTGTGTATCCCCATAAAATCCTTTATACAACTGCAGCCCTTCCTTCAATCGGGACTGTACATCATTTCTTTCATAAATAGCTGTCACATTCTGCCCATCACAGCCTAATACGGAAAGCAGAGCCTGATAGATCATATCCTTACGGATTTCCATTCCATAGGAAGTAATCTGTGTAACAAGTACACTGTTATAGCGATCAACGGTCAATCCTGGCAGAAAATCCGCTTCGCCGAATACGATACGACAGTTATCCAGATTGTCCCCTTCCACTGTCTTTCTGAATTCCCATGCCTGCTGAATTCTGTTTTCAAAGAATGCGGAATCAAAGACTTCATGGCGGTCATAGCTCATGATGCGTACCGTAATATGGCTGTTTTTTGATAACATCCCTGTACCAAGATATCTGCCATCCTCACTTTCAATATCAACGATGCTGCCGTTGTGGTATGCATCAATATCAGATGCAAGATTATTTGCATACATCCATGACTGCCCTTTTTTCAGATATTCTGCACCTTTGGATGTGATCTTTACGACTGGATTCATTTCGTATGCTCCTTTCAGTCTGTTTATTATACGTTACAACCCGTCCATTACAAAAGACCTTCTGCATCCTGCAGAAAGCCTTTTTCAGAAATAACGATGTACAATCTGCTCATCCCCGTCTTTCAGGCTGTCGAAATCTCCATGCTCATTCCCCCTGCACGCATAGCATCTGGTGTGAAGGATAAAGTGTTTCTGTGGAATGTGGCATGTCACTACTTCTTTCACCTTTCCTTCCTTTAACTGCTGCAGATAATGTTTTTCACGGTTACGGTCATATACGATTACCAGATCTTCATCTTCCAAAAGACTCACGGCTGCAAGATCGCACGGCTGCTGGGCATCATAGCTGATCATTTCACCGATCAGTTCTTCAATCATCATATCTTCCATTTTCTCCTCCATATGACAGCACTGTTTCAGCTGTCTGACCAAGCGGTTGCTTTCAAGGAAGAAAACAGGAGATTATTATACATCGATGACATGATCGTGCAACAGGAATGAGACATTTACAGTCTTGCTGTCCAGCCTTTTGTTTCCTGTAATGTCTTTTTGTGGTCACTCAGATGTCTGGATACAAGAGAAAGATACAGCGTATCACAGATAAACAGACAGCTGTCACGACTGGAAATTGCACCGGCACGGATGGTCTTTTCCTCCATCGGTACGTGAAAGACAAGATCTGCATATTTCTGCAGATGTGTTTTGCCGAGCTGTGTAATACCGATCACAACGGCTTTCCTTTCTCTGGCAACCTTGACGGTTTCAATGATGCTCTTTGTTTCCCCGGAATAACTGATGGCGATCAGCACATCATTTTCCTTCATACCACTCAGAGAAGAAAGAAGTACATGGATGTCAGGACTGTAATGAACCCTGATTCCGATTCTGCCAAGTTTCTGTTGTAGATCCTGGCATACGATACCGGAACCTCCGATTCCGCACAGATACACCTGTCCTGCCTTTTCTACTGCATCTGCTGCTTTTTCCACAACTGCCTCATCAATGAGACTTCTGACATGTTCCATTGTGGCACAACGATGACTGTACAGCGTTGAAACAAGTCTGGTTACGGTAATATTCTGTTCGATTTCTTCTGTCAGATCATCAATGTCATTCTTCTCTGTCAGAAGAATATCCATTTTCAAAGCCGGGAAACCGCTGTATCCCAGGGTTCTGGCAAATCTGACAATGGTTGGTGCGCTTGTTCCGCAATGTGCGGCAAGCTCTTTGGCGGAGCTGATGCTTACTTCCTGTAAATGATGAAGAAAATATTCGGAAATCTGCTTCTCACTCTGTGTGAACTCAGGATAGAGATCCTGGATACGGCTCTGTAAACTCATATGTTTTCCCTCGTCTTTACAATACTGTACTGCGTTGAAACCTGTTACTGATATACCACATCCACGGATGAAAGCTTATGTATGTATGTACAGCCGTATTATATCATTACTCAAATAAAAAAAGGTGAAATCAGTTCAATGTCATTAAGTTAAGGCAAATAAATTCTTAGTGATATTAATTGAAAATTCAAGAAAACAAATCATTACTATGAATTGAACAAAAATAGATAGCCATTTTGAACGGTAAATGATTACCACTATTGTTAATATTAAACTATTCTTTTTGGCTATCTATATTCTGACATCATTACCGATCATATTTCCCCTGCCTGACACCGGGTGAAACTCAATTATCCTTAGCCTGTTATACAGGCTATCTGGTACTGCTGTTTCTTAAAAAAGATAACTCTTAATTGACAGCTTGTCCGGTCCTTTCCTGCCAAAACAGACGCAATCGTAATGTGAGTATTAGCCTTTCACACCTGTTTCGCCGCCGATTCCATTAACAAACCACTTTTCTGTCAAAGCAAACATGACAAGCAATGGAACGATGATCACAGCACTTGCCGCCATGACAAGACCCCAGTTTGTACCATAAGCACCACCTTCAATAAAGAAGGAACGCAGCCCTTGGGAAACAAGATATTTATCCGGATCATTGGTAATCAGAGAAGGCCACATATAGTTGTTGTAGGCAGAGATGAAACTCATCAGACCAAGTGTGATGAAGGACGATTTTGTCATTGGTCCGACAATGTTGCAGAGAATCTCCAGATGCGATGAACCATCAATTCGTGCAGCCTCCACAAGGCTCTTTGGTATCTGCATGAATGCCTGTCTGAGCTGGAAAATACCAAACGTAGATACCGTACTGGATATGATCAGACCTGTAAATGTATTGAGAAGATTCATCTTTGACAGAATAATATACGATGGAATATATGTTGCGGCTACCGGCAGCATATATGTAGCCATGATGATTCCAAACAGAATGTTTCTGGATCTGAATTTCATGAATACAAGTGCATATGCCAGAAGTGCTGATGTGATTACCTGCAAAGCAACAATCACAAGTGAAATCCACATTGTATTGAATATATATGTTGGAATCGGGGATGATGTGATGACACTGATCAGATTATCCCATGTAACAGTTGATGGCAGAAAAGAGGAAGAGCTCATCACTTCTGATCCTGGTTTCAGACAGCTGCTGATCATCCATACAAACGGTAATGCGGTAAAGGCAGAGATCAGAGTAATCAGAAGAATCTTTATTTCTCCGGCAGCGATTGAAACAAACAGCTGCTTATAACGTTTCTTATTCATAATTCACCCACTTCTTTGAATACATGAACTGCAGCACAGACAGAACAACCGTAATGATCATCATGATTGTCGCTACAGCGGATGCCTTGCCGATGGAGAACTCCTGGAAACCAAGCTGATAGTACATATACAGCAATGTTCTTGTTGAACCGGATGGTCCACCCTGCGTCAGAATCTGAATCTGATCGTATGCCTGCAGTGAGTTAATCATTGTAATGATCGTCAGAAAGAATGTCGTTGGAGAAATGGAAGGCAGTGTAATATCAAAGAACTGACGCACTTTACGTGCTCCATCGATAGAACCTGCCTCATACAGATCCTTCGGCACTTTTTCGATTGCGGACAGATAGAAGATCATTGCATAACCAAGCGATTTCCATACTGTGACGAGAATAACCGACAACATCGATGTATCCGAGGAAAAGATCCACTTCAGACCCGGCAGATGCAGCAGATTCAGTATCTGATTGGCAATGCCTCCATCCGGCTGAAAGATCCATGTCCAGACAATAGAGATTGCGACTGTTGGTGTAATCCATGGAGAGAAGATGATGAATTTCATGATCTGTGATCCATGGAATTTTTTAGACAATCCCAAAGCAAGAAGAAGACCGATGAAAATGGTTGGAAACAGTGTTCCAAATGTAAATACCAGTGTATTCCACAGCGCTTCATAGAAACGACTGTCACGGAATACTGCCATGTAATTCAGAAGTCCCTGGAAACTGTATGTCGGACTCATGAAATCCCAGTCTGTAAAACTGATCCATATAGCTCTGCAGATCGGATAAATCCAGAAAACACATAGCGGAATCAAAGCAGGTAGTATGAACAACAGCAACTCCGCATTCCTTTTAATTTTTCTGTTCAAAATAGTTCACCTCTCAGTCATTGAAGATTCAGCAGCACACAGCTGACACCGATCACGCCTACAAGAAGCATGGAAAACCATGACATCTGTTCATGGTACACAACAAGTGAAAACACCGTCTGTGCTGTAATACCAAGCCCGCACCACATCGCATAGGCAACTGCCAGATTTTCTTTTTCCAGTGCCTGTGAAAAGGAATAATGACTTAAAGCATACAGAAATACACACAACAATGACCATGAAACAACCGTAAAGCAATGTGTTCTGCGCAGAAGACCTGTCGCAATGATTTCACAGCTCACCGCAAGAATCAGCCATGTATTACTGCTCAGTTGCATATCGTTTCACCTGTATCAATATCAAACAGATGAATGTGATCTTTATTCAGACGCAGATACATTTCAGTTCCAGGTCTGAGCTCACTGTCTTCCTCAACACAGGAAACAATCACACCATCACCTGTAGAAATATGCAGTGTTGCTGTGTAGCCAAGCATTTCATGCACATCCAGTGTACCCTTCATAAAATATGTATCTTCCCTGTCGCATGGAATGACATGTTCCGGTCGGATTCCAAGCACTGCCTTTGTATTCACAGCATTTCTGTTTCTGATTTCTTCTGCACGCTTTCCTTCTACTACAAAGGAACCTTCATTTCCCTGAATTGTGATCTTACCATCCTGATCCACAACATCCACTTCAATGAAATTCATCGATGGCATTCCGATAAATCCTGCAACAAAGCGGTTTACCGGATAGTGGAACATGTTATATGGTGTATCAATCTGCTGCACCTTTCCTTTATCCATGACAACAATCTTTGTTCCAAGCGTCATCGCTTCTGTCTGATCGTGTGTGACATAGATAAATGTCGTATCCAGCTTTTCATACAGTGCCGCAATTTCAACACGCATCTGCGAACGCAGCTTTGCATCCAGATTGGATAACGGTTCATCCATCAGAAACACCTTTGGTTTGCGGATCATCGCTCTGCCCATCGCAACACGCTGCTTTTGACCACCCGACAGCTGACTTGGTTTTCTATCAAGCAGCTCTTCAAGGTTTAATACACGAGCCACTTCATCTACACGCTGTCTGATCTCATCTTTTGGAACGTGGTGAATTTTCAGAGAATATGCGATGTTTTCACGCACTGTCATGTGCGGATATAATGCGTAGTTCTGAAATACCATGGCGATGTTTCGATCCTGCGGATCCACATCGTTCATGACTTCTCCATCAATTGTCAGTTCACCGGAACTGATTTCTTCCAGCCCTGCAATCATGCGCAGTGTTGTGGACTTGCCGCATCCCGAAGGCCCGACAAGAATGACAAACTGCTTTCCATGAATATCAAGATTAAAATCACTGACGGCTTCATAGCCGTTGTCATATGTTTTATAAATATTCTTCAAACAAATATCTGTCATAATAATTTCATTAATTCTCCAACATGCGAAATTACGATGTCTGCATACTGTGCAAGCTCTTCTTTTTTCGTCGCACCGCTCAGAACACCAATTTTCATCGCTCCGCCGTTTTCCGCAAACTTCATGTCATTTGGCGTATCACCAACCATGACAATCCGACCTGTATCCACACCCCACCTGTCAGCACAGGCATGGATGAAGGATGGATCCGGTTTGATCGGATATGCAGAATCACTGGCACAGATCATCTCAGCATCAATGCCTGCTCGATTCAGAAGCTTATGCGTATTGGCAAGGTTATCCGTTGTAGCCACTGCTGTATGAATTCCTCGCTCATTTAAATAACCGAACAGCTTTGAAAGATCGCATGGATAAGAGCATGTCATATATCCTTCATCCACTGCTTTTTCAAACCATTCACTCATCTGTGCAAAGACTGTTTCATAACTGCATGCAATTCCATCATCCTTCATGATTTCAACAGCACATCCTGCCATGCTTTCATATGTTCCAATCGCAAGCTGTCCCTTTGGATCCACACTTCCATCTTCATTGACACCAAATGATCTGAGAATCTTTACAGCAGAAGATGGATCCATGTGATATGCTTCCACCAGCTTTTCAACTACCTTTACCGCAGCAGGAATCCACAAAGAATCAAAGTCTGCAAGTGTACCATCCTTATCAAAGATCACACCGGCAATCTCAGAAAAGTCCATTACCTGCCTCCTGGAATGTATGATATGCATGTTCCTTACTTCCGCAGTAAATCGGATTTGTATAAAGCACGCAGTCATGCTTTCCATTTTCTGCTCCGATGCGCAGCCAATGATAACCATCTGCGCTCCATGGCATCTTCACATTCATGGACAGTGTCCGATAATCCGCATCATATGTGCTTTCAACTTTTTCAACGATTCCATCCCTTACGACATACATCATAAATGGTTCATCGACATGACGTAGTTTCACATCAATTTCAATCATTCCGGATTCTGTGACTTCTTCTCCGACAATCACTTCTTTACCATTGATGCGCAAATCCAACTTCATCTGACAATGACGTGTGATCACTGCATTGCATCTGCGTAAAGCAGACACAACAGAATTCTCACTCAGGCCACGACAGTAAACAGAGGTTGTCGGATCACCGACAATCGATGGCCCTCCATCCGGTGTATACCATTCATGCAGTAAGGCATGTGTATCACTGCCACCAATGCCGCATACATGCCAGCCATCCGCCCAGAGTCTGTCAATCAATGCGACTGCCTTGCGGTTTGCTTCATGGTTATCCGGGAATGTCGGATCGTTGATGACTTCAATACAGTCGATATCTTCAATCGGCATATCCCCATACAACCATGCCCAAGGAGTAAGAAACGGGTGGTTGATGCTGATGAGACAATTGTCTTTCTTCACTTCTGCAAGTGCATTTACCAGTTGCTTCTGTGCATGTTTATAATCGCTGTAAAGCTCTTTACAATCAGATGGTCTGCGTCTGAGTCCAAAGATGTTGGCATGTCCTGCCTGTGTTGTGATTTCAATTCCGCATAAGACTGTCAGATCTGTTTTACACCAGGAAGAAGGAACAAGATTATGTTCTGTTGCATAATAGAAATCCAGGTTCATCAGCTTTGCTTTGAACATCTGTTTTTCTATTTCTTCATGTCCATCCGATAATACGGTATGACAATGGAAATCTCCCCGATACCAGCCTGTATGATGACGTTTCATTTCATCTGGATCATATCCGGAAAGGTTTCCATCCAGATCCATCCACACCTGTTTATCCGATGCATTTCTTTTCGAAACGGCACCTGTCTGACAGACAATCGTGATTTTCATCGGTTCCAGAATATACGGAAGCACTTCACCAAACGGCACAAGCTCGACTGTATAGACACCTTTTGTCAGTGTACATGGAATTCCGCCATAGGAACACGCATTCCTGTTACTGCTCAATACAACAGGATTCTCCCCGGTTCCTAACTGTCTTTGAAACAGGACCTGACCTGCTTCATTTCTCATAAATAATGCGATGCATGACAACAGCTTTTCATTTCCTTCCACTTCAAAGCTGATACGTCTGTATTTTCTTTTAAAAGAAGCTGCTGTGTGAGGCTCGCAGCTTCTTTTGAACATGTATAAGTCAGTACTTCGCGCATACTCAGTTCAGCACAGCATCCAGTGCTTCCTGAGCAGTCTTCTGCGCTTCATCGAGCGCCTGTTGTGCAGGAACATTATCGATTTCAATCTTATCCGCAGCAATCTTCAGCGCATCGTATACCTGACCGTTAGTAGGATCAACCGGATACAAAGATGCATGTTCTGCCTGAGAGAACGGTACAGCTGCCTGTGGATGAGATTCAAGGAATTCCTGGTATGTCGGATCATCGAGAATCTGCTTGTTGACCGCAACATAACCGACTGTTGTGTTCCATGCAACCTGAGATTCAACAGACATGAAGTATCTCAGGAATTCATATGCACCCTGCTTTTCAGCTTCAGAAGAGTTTTCGAATACGCTCATTGTCAAAGCTGTCGCGGTTGGAGAAGATGTTGTGGAAGAAGACCATGCCGGCTGTTCCATTGCCTGTACGATGTTGAAGTCAAGGTCTGCCTGGTCACCAGAAGAACCTGTATATCCGCCAGCCTTGTTCTGAATGACATCATCGATTGTGGCATACCAGTATTCCCAACCCTGGCCGCCGGAATGAATTGCCATTATTTCATCTTCATGGATCCACTTTCTGAACTGTTCAAATACATCGACCCATTCTTTGGAGTTGATTGTAACCTTTGTACCATCTGCAGAGAATACAGATGCGCCATTACTGAACGCAGCATCAATCAGATTATCTGGTCCCCACATTGGTTCCCAGCCATATTCATACTTGCCTGTAGCCTTGATTTTAGCTGCAGCTTCGCCAAGATCCTGCCATGTTTCGATAGAAGACGGATCTACACCTGCATCCTTGAATGCCTGAACGTTGTAGTACAGAACCTGTGTTGTACCATAAGCAGGCAAAGCGAACTGCTTGCCGTTTTCATCCGCACCTTGTTCATAGAAAGCAGTGATCAGATCATCTGCGTTGAATGTCTCATCCTTTTGTGTATAAGGATTCAGATCTGTCAGAATACTCTTTTCGCTCAGTACTCTTGCGGCAGATGGATCAAGAAGAACAAGATCCGGTGCTGCATTTCCGGCAATTGCTGCCTGAACTTTCTGATATGTTTCAGAATAGTCAGCCTGAGTCACTGTTTTTACTTCATATACATCCTGAGATGCGTTATATTTATCGACAATATCCTGGATGACGCCGACCGCAGTCTTACCTCCTGCATACCAGAATTCGACTGTTGTCTTTCCTCCATCCTGTGTGGAAGCTGCTGTGCTTCCACCTGAGCAGCCAGCTAACATAACACCCGCCAGCAATGCACTCATCAGTTTTCGTTTCATTCAATTTTCCTCCCTGAAAACGCCTATATTTTAAGAACGGGATGTAAAATCGAAAGACGGTGATCCGTTAATCTTTCGCAAAAAAGCAGAGAAAATTCACAGTTTTCCTCTTTTTTTCACACATAACACATTGTCTGATTTTGTTTTTACTTTCTTTTGACACGACAAAAGCGAAGCATGAACCTGTGCTCCGCCTTCATTACAGATACTTTACTGACTGACAAGACATACCGCTTCCGGTATGGAAATACTGGAAACAGGTTTGCCAAGTGTTCCATCCTCCATCCGCAGATGACTGACTGTTCCGGTATGATAGTTTGCAGTAAAGATGTCTTTTCCATCCACTGCCACATGACAGGAAGTTCTATCCTCAAACGTAATATGATCATTGATTTCTCCTGGTATAAAAAATCGCCATCCTTTTCAGATGACAATCTTTTGGGTGGTTTTATTCAATTTATAGCTCAAGGGAATTTTCATTCAGCAAGAACTCATAAAGCCCGAGATGAAGAATTCCGTCCTCATCTGTCCAAGGCTTCATTGAGGTTTTACTGA
>JAEDEK010000001.1 GCA_016293365.1 Bulleidia sp.
ATCCATTTTGGTAACTTTTTTGTGTTTGTTCATAAAACACTTTATTGTGCATTCATCACAGGAAAGGAAGCATATATGGGATTCAGAAAAGAGTTTTAATGGAGCGGAAATGGTGTCTGTTTCCATTCTGGTGAATCTGATTGCGATGACAATCAGGAAGTACCAGTATGAGCTTGTCAACAAAACCGGTCAAACAATATATGTGCTGATAGTGCATATATTGTTCTTCAAGGAAAATGTCACATGGACATAAACAGCCGTAAATGGTGCTGACATGTAAAAGAAGATCTGTTTTTCAACCTTATTATATATACAATCTGATATATCAAAAAACAGCACTCTTTACGAGTGCTGTGTGGTTAGAAGCCTGATTTGAAAGTATCAGTTCTTTGAAACATTTGAAGCCTGAGGACCGCGATTGGATTCCTTCACTTCAAATGTAACGGAATCCCCTTCTTCCAGAGTTCTGAATCCATCACACTGAATTGCAGAATAATGTACAAATACATCTTTTCCTTCTTCTGTGGTAATGAACCCATAACCCTTTTCGGCATTAAACCACTTGACCTTGCCTGTTGCCATTATGATGATCTCCTTTTTCTAAGTTGTATCCACAATTAAAACAATGGGGACTTTAATATGTATACACCATTATGATATTCGGAAGGATAAAAAAAAACAAGAAAAATGTCATAAATTGCATACTGATTGTTACATTTTGTGTAACAACATCCTATTTTTATAATTTGCAGTTGATGTATCAATATTCATATATATGGTGAAAAAGGATGATTCGGGGATTTTCTGCTCCAATGCACCATTTTTGTATTTCCAAAGATGAAATTCATCCGTATAATGTTAACAGCGTAAAACATGGATTTCCCTATATATTATATGGAAATCAGAACAGGAGGCACCATATGAGTGAAAACAAGGGACCGTATTATATTACAACGGCGATTGCATACACATCCGGAAAGCCTCATATCGGAAACGTATATGAGATTGTTCTGGCAGACAGCATTGCCCGTTATAAAAGAATGGTAGGTTATGATGTCCGTTTCCAGACAGGTACAGACGAGCATGGCCAGAAAGTCGAAGAAAAAGCAAAGGCTGCAGGCAAAACACCGAAGCAGTTTGTTGATGATGTATCTGAAATCATCAAGGGTCAGTTTGACTGCATGAACATTGATTATGACAAGTTCATTCGTACAACGGATGAATACCATGAAAAGCAGGTTCAGAAGATCTTCAGAAAGCTGTACGATCAGGGTGATATCTATAAGGGACACTATGATGGTCTGTATTGTCAGGAATGTGAAGCATTCTACACACCATCCCAGATTACAGAAGATGGAAAGTGTCCGGTATGTGGCGGTGAACTGAAGCCGATGCAGGAAGAAGCTTATTTCTTCAGAATGTCCAGATATGCAGACCGTCTGATGCAGTATATCCAGGAACATCCTCATTTCATCCAGCCGGAGAGCCGTAAGAATGAAATGATCAATAACTTCCTCAAGCCTGGATTACAGGATCTGTGTGTATCCCGTACATCCTTCAAGTGGGGTATTCCGGTAGACTTTGATCCAAAGCATGTCGTCTATGTATGGATTGATGCTCTGACAAACTATATTACCGGTCTTGGCTATGACTGTGATGGAAATCATGATCCATTATATGAAAAGTACTGGCCTGCAGATCTGCACCTGATTGGTAAGGATATTGTCAGATTCCATACAATTTACTGGCCGATCATGCTGATGGCACTGGATGTACCACTTCCAAAGCAGATCTTCGGTCATCCATGGCTGCTGACAGGTGACTCCAAGATGTCCAAATCCAAGGGTAATGTCATCTATGCAGATGATCTGGTATCTCTTTTCGGTGTGGATGCAGTACGTTATATCATGATTCATGAAATGCCGTTTGCACAGGATGGTCATATCACATATGATCTGATCATTGAAAGAATCAATTCTGATCTGGCTAACAATCTTGGTAATCTGGTTAACCGTACACTGTCCATGCAGAACAAGTACTTCAATGGCCTGCTGGCAAATCCACATGTGGATGCACCGGTGGATGAAGATCTCAAGCGTGTTGTATCTGAAACCGTCAGAAAGGTGGATGAAAACATGGATACACTGCATGTGGCAGATGCTGTTCAGAATATTCTGGATCTGTTCTCCCGCTGCAACAAGTATATCGATGAAACAGAACCATGGAAACTGGCAAAGGATCCTGATCAGAGCGGCAGACTTGCTACTGTACTGTATAACCTGCTGGAATCCGTACGTATTGCAGCTGTTCTGTTACGACCATATCTGACAGATACAAGTGCGAAGATTCTTGCTTCTTTGAATACAGAACATACTTCCTATGATTCCGTATTCACATTCGGACTTCTGGAAGAAGGTAACCGTATCACAGAAAAGCCTGAAATCCTCTTTGCAAGACTGAATGAGAAGGAAGTCATGGAAAAGGTAAATGCAATCCAGGATGAGCAGAAGAAAGCTGCGAAAAAAGCACAGGAAACAAAACCTGTTATAGAAATCGGTGATTTTGAAAAGCTGGATCTGAGAGTCGGTAAGGTTGTATCCTGTCAGAAACATCCTTCTGCAGACAAGCTGCTTGTACTGCAGGTAGACCTTGGTGAAGAAAGCCCACGTCAGATCGTATCCGGACTGGCACAGTGCTACACACCTGGTCAGGTGATCGGAAAGAATGTAGTTGTTATTGCCAACCTCAAGAGCACAACACTCAGAGGTGTGGAATCCAACGGTATGCTTCTTGCCGGTAAACAGGGTAAGGATATTGAACTGGTTGAAGTCAACGGACTTGAACCAGGATGCAGAATCTCCTGATGATTCAGGGAATCGGATGATTGTATTCCGATTCCTTTTCTGTTTGATCAGCTGATTCTGCAGGCAGGGGAAGTCCTCGTTTCCTCCCGGGAGTTTTCGATATAGAAAACATAAGATCCGATAGAGACCATTTCTAAGAAGTGAATACGGATGATATCATGTGCGGCAATTCTGTTATCCCTGCTTCTGGAACAGAACAGGAAGGTGATACAGGCAGGAAAGATCAGGATAAATGGTGTATACTAGACAAAAGGAAACAGAAGATGAAGAAATATGCAATCGTAGCACGTCCGGATGAAGTATCGGAAAGACTGGAAATCCGGGCAGATCACTATCTGACATCGAATGGTTTTATTCGTGACGATGAACATCCGGATACGGTTGTTGTCATCGGCGGAGATGGCACATTTATCCTTGCGGTACACAGGTACATGCATTGCCTCAATGAAGTCTGTTTCTTTGGGATTCACACTGGCACACTCGGGTTCTATTCCGATTATCTGGACAAGGATATTTCCGAATTTCTGCATGTTCTGACGGATGGTACGGGACAGGAAAAACAGTTTCAGGTACTGCAGGCAAAAACATCAAAGGCCACCTATTATGCAATCAATGAGATCAGAATAGAAAATGCCGCAAGAACTCAGGTGCTGGATGTCTATGTGGATAAAAAACTGTTTGAGACCTTCCGTGGTACGGGAATGTGTGTATGCACACAGCTAGGCAGTACTGCCTATAACAGATCACTTGGCGGTGCGGTCATTCAGGAAGGGCTTGATCTGATTGAACTTGCCGAAATATCCGGTATTCATCACTCACGCTATCGCAGTCTGGATGCTCCGATTGTCCTGAAGGCGGAAAGTGTCATTGATCTTGCGTCTGTATCCTTTACAGGAGCACTGCTGGGAGCAGATGCAGAAGTGTTTGAACTGGATGGTGAAACCAATGTAGAAATCTCTGTCTGTAAAGACAGACAGATCCGCGTTCTGCGGGGAAGAGATATTTCCTACTTTGATCGTTTGAAGAGTTTGTTCTGAGAGGTAACTATGCGAAACTGGCATTCTTTATATGAAATATTGAAATTTCCACTCCAGATGGTCATGCTCGCACTGATTCTGTGCGGGATCGGAAATCTGATTGTTAATCCTTCCTATGGCATCTGTACATTTGTCAGCCATGATGTTCTGAAAATGACAGGACAGATTATTCAAAGAGCAGGTACGTTCCTGATTTCCAACTTCCCGCTTGTGTTTCTGATCAATGCTGTGATCAAAAAAGGCTCCAGTGGAATTACGGTTATCTCTGCACTGTTCGGTTACGTATCATTTCTGGTTACCACGATGGTACTGGCCCCATCCAATCTGACTACAAATGCTTACAGTTCCATCTTTGGCCTGTCCTTTACCACAAATTATGCATTTTCTTCCAGTGTGACAAAGTATCCGCTGCAGACAGGATTTGTCGGTGTGTTGATTGTTACCTTTATCACACTGTTCATGTTCGGTGTTTCCAAAAAGAAAAATGAGTATGGCTTTTTCTCCTTTATTTCCAAGGAAATGTTCTGTGTCATCGGAACGGTTGTTCTGTCTGTTCTGTGTGGTGCTGCTGTATCATTTCTTTGGCCGATGTTTATTTCTTTTATTCAGCGAATCGTAAACTTCATTGCGACAGATACGACAAATCCAGTCAATATGGCACTGTATGGAATCATGGACCGCATCATGAACATGCTGAATCTGAGTGCACTGATCCGTCAGCCGTTCTGGTATACAATTCAGGGTGGAAGCTGGATGTCTCTGACGGGCGCTTCTGTTACGGGTGATGTCAATATCTGGACAAGTCAGATTGCTTCTTCCAGTGTGACATCCATTTCCGGCAGGTTCATTACACCTTATTATGTTCTTAATATCTTTGCGGTACCGGGAATGCTTCTGGCTCTGTATTCCCTTTGTACAGAACCTGTGACAAAACACAGATATACAGGTGCTCTGATTGCAGGTACACTTGTTTCTCTGCTGTGCGGTACACTGCTGCCGCTGGAAATGATGCTGTTGCTGCTGTGTCCGGTACTGCTGCTGATGCATCTTGGATTGACAGGCATTCTGTTTGCAGTACTGCAGAGTCTGCATATCTATCTTGGTTATAACTGTTCTTCCACACTGATCCTCTCCGCTCTTCCAGGAACACTTCCTGAGTTTCTTTCCTATATCGGCAGCCCATCGCTTCGTCCGACACTGCTGATGATTCTGATTGCCGGAATCATTACCGCAGCCATCTATTTCCTTGTTACAAGGCTTTATTTCACAAAACTGTCCGTCGATCTGTTCCGTACGGGAGATCTGGAAAGATGTGTTGCTGCAGTGATCAAGGGTGTTGGTGGATTGGATAACATCCGGGTGACACAGGCATCATTTGATTCTCTGACAATATCCCTGTATGATCCGACAAAACTGCGTCCATCCCGCTTCAGGAGTCTGGGTGTATTCCGTATTTACGATACCAGATCGGGATTCCGCATCAATCTTGGTGCAGGCTCAATCATGGTTAAAAATGAAATCGAAAAGCAGATCCGCTCAACGGTCAGATAAGATCCGGGCGGGTCTTTTTTCTGTGCGGGACGCATATGAGACTGTGCTATAATATGCAGGTTACGAGGTTGTTTATGGCTAAGGAAAAAACACTTTCACCAATGATGCAGCATTATGTTTCCATCAAGGAAAAATATCCGGATACACTTCTGTTTTACCGTGTTGGCGATTTCTATGAGATGTTCATGGATGATGCGGTTACCGCATCAAAGGAACTGGATCTTGTTCTGACGGGAAAGAGTGCCGGACTGGATGAGAAAATACCGATGTGCGGTGTTCCACATCATGCTGTCAGAACCTATCTGACTCGTCTTGCCGCCAGAGGATTCAAGGTGGCGATCGTAGAACAGGTACAGGATCCGAAAGAAGCCACGGGTCTTGTGGAAAGAGATGTCATCCGTGTGATTACACCTGGAACAGTCATGGATGAAATCACGGATGAAAAACAGTCGGTTTATCTTGCTGCGGTGGAAGACTATAAATATGGATATGCGGTTGCTCTGTGCGAAGTGAGTACAGGAGAAAACACCGTTGAGACATGCAGTCATAAGGAGAATGCGCTGCTGCAGCTTATTTTGAAAAACAACGCAAGAGAAGTTGTTGTCCGCAGAGGATTTAATGAGCGGCTGATCCGCCGTCTGCGCGAAATGCAGGTTGTGATTTCCTATTGTGATCATGATGAGGTTCATCCGGAATATGAACCTCTGACCGGAGAACTGGATAAAGAATATGAAAAGACATGCTATGGTCTTCTTCTGAATTATCTGGAAGCAACCCAGAAACATGCTCTGTCTCATCTGCAGACATGTCATGTGCAGGAAGAAAATGCCGTACTGTATATGGACTACTCCACACAGGCAAATCTGGAACTTACGGTTCCACTGCATGATACCGGCAGACAGATTACCCTGTGGTCCTTTCTGGATTGCTGTAAGAGTTCCATGGGTTCCAGGCTACTGCGAAAGTGGATTGAAAAGCCATTGATTTCACAGAAAAGAATCGAAGCAAGACTGGATCGGGTAGCCTGGTTGATGCGCAGTTTCATGGTCAGAAATACAGTGCGTGAAGCACTTTCCAATGTCTATGATCTGCAGAGACTCATCGCCAGATGTGCACTCAACACTGCCAATGCAGTGGATATCCAAAGACTGACGAAAACACTGGAACAGGTCCCGGTCATTCAGAAGAAGCTGGATCCGAATCTGTTTTCAGAAGTTGTCAGTATTGATCCCCTGCAGGATCTGTATGGAAAACTGAAGGACGCATTCTATGATGAACCTGCATTGACAACCGGTGAAGGCGGTATGTTCAGGGATGGCTATAATGAACAGCTTGACGAAGTGCGCTCCATACAGCGCCATGGAAAGGAATTCATCGCATCCCTGGAAGCAACCGAGCGTGAACGTACGGGATTCCGTACACTGAAGATCGGTTACAACAAGGTCTATGGCTATTACATTGAGATTTCCAAGCTGCAGGCAAAGGATGTCAGAGAAGAATGGGGTTATATCCGCAAGCAGACACTCACAAATAATGAACGTTTCATCTCTCCGGAACTGAAAGAAAAGGAAGATATGATTCTGCATGCCAATGAACGGGCCATTGCGATTGAAAAACAGCTGTTTTCACAGCTGATGGATACCATCCGCTCCTGTCTGCCGAAACTGCAGAAAATCGCCACTGGACTTGCTTTGGCAGATGTATACTGTGCGCTTGCGGAAGACAGTGCAAAATACGGATATGTACGTCCTGTCTTTACAGATGGAACGGTGGATATCAAAGGTGGCAAACATCCGATTCTCGATGAACTGATGAAAGATCCGAAATATGTATCCAACAGCCTGTATCTGGATGATCAGGAAAACATCCTTCTGATCACCGGACCGAACATGGGCGGTAAATCCACATACATGCGCCAGACTGCCCTGATTGTCATCATGGCTCAGATCGGCTGTTATGTCCCGGCTTCCTCCTGTCAGATTCCTGTATTTGACAAGATCTTTACCAGAATCGGCGCAAGCGACGATATTCTCTCCGGCCAGTCTACTTTCATGGTAGAGATGAACGAAGCCAACAGAGCTCTGCAGGAAGCAACAGATCATTCTCTGATTCTGTTTGATGAAATCGGAAGAGGTACAAGTACATATGACGGCATGTCTTTGGCTCAGGCAATGATTGAATACATTGCTTCTGTCATTCATGCCAAGACATTATTCAGTACCCACTATCATGAACTGACTGCACTTACGGATTCGGTTGGCTGCGTCAGAAATGTGCACGCTGCGGTCAAAGAAGAAGACAAACAGGTCACCTTCCTGTATAAGATAAAGAAAGGACCGGCAGAACAGTCCTATGGTATCAACGTTGCCAGACTTGCCGGACTGCCGGGGTCCGTACTGGAAAGGGCTGCAGACATCCAGAAAGAACTGGAATCCAAAAAAAGAGTTGTTCAGCAGTCATTCCAGCTTGTGGAGATGAAAAAGGAAGATCCTTTCAAGGAAAGCATTATCGAACAGATCCGTTCGGTATCCATAGATGATCTTTCTCCACGTGAAGCATGGAATATGCTGAATGATCTGTATGAGGAGGTAAGGAAACATGGCTGATCATGATAAAATCGTGATTCGTGGTGCAAAAGAAAACAATCTGAAAAATGTTTCTCTGGAGATTCCGAGAAACAGACTTGTTGTCATGACGGGGCTATCAGGAAGTGGTAAGACTTCTCTGGCGTTTGATACGATCTATGCTGAAGGTCAAAGAAGATATGTGGAATCTCTTTCCGCCTATGCAAGACAGTTTCTGGGTGGCGTGGAAAAGCCGAATGTAGAGTCCATTGAAGGACTTTCTCCAGCGATTTCCATTGACCAGAAGACAACTTCCAATAATCCAAGATCAACCGTCGGTACAGTAACGGAAATTTATGATTATCTGCGTCTTCTCTATGGAAGAGTCGGTGTGCCATACTGTCCGAAGCATGATGTTCCAATCAGTGGACAGACCATTCCGGAAATGTGCCAGGCAATCATGGAAATGCCTGACCACTCCCGCCTGACAGTACTTGCACCGATTGTAAAAAACAGAAAAGGAACTTTTAAGGATACATTTGCCAGACTGCTGAAGGAAGGCTATATCAGAGTCAGATGTGATGGCGAAATGCGGATGCTGGAAGACGATATTGTCCTGGAAAAAAACATCCGCCACGATATTGAAGTCGTGATTGACAGAATCATCAAGACAGAGGATTCCCGCAGCCGCATCAATGATTCTCTGGAAACAGCACTACGGGTAGGGGAAGGAAGAGTCATTGTATCAGACGGCGAAAAGGAAACGATGTTCTCTTCCAGCTATGCCTGTCCGGAATGCGGATTTTCCATTCCCAATCTTGAACCTCGTCTGTTTTCCTTCAATGCACCACTTGGGGCATGTGAAAACTGCAAGGGACTTGGTTTTACAGAAGAAGTGGATATTGATGAACTGATTCCGGATCGTGAAAAGACAATCCGCCAGGGTGCAATCCGCTACAATAAAAATATCGTCGATACGGAAAACATCGAGTGGCAGACATTTGAAATTCTCTGCCGTCATTATGATATTTCACTGGATGTGCCGGTGTCATCGTTAAGTGAAAAGCAGATGGACATCATACTGCATGGATCAGACCGTCCGATTTCATATCAACTCAGATCATCATCCGGCAATGAATATAAACGCAACGATTATATTGAGGGAATCAAGGATCTGATTGAACGCAGATACAGAGATACCTCTTCCAGCATGGTCAAAGACTGGCTGCATTCCTTCATGAAGGAAACGAAGTGCCCTGTATGTAAGGGAAAACGCCTGAATCCACAGGCTCTTTCCGTACGGGTCGGGAATAAGAATATCTCCGAATTCACTGCATTGTCTGTTGTGAATGCAAAGCAGTTCATCTCCAGTTTATCGCTGGATGTAGAAAAAGCGAAGATTGCTGATCTTGTAATTAAGGAAATCGATAACAGACTTTCATTCCTGCACAACGTCGGCCTGGATTATCTGACGCTGGACCGTCTTGCGGGTACACTGTCCGGTGGTGAGGCACAGAGAATCAGACTTGCTACCCAGATCGGATCAAGGCTTTCCGGTGTCCTGTATGTCATGGATGAGCCATCCATCGGTCTGCATCAAAGAGATAATTCCAAGTTGATTGCAACCATGAAGGATATGAGAGATCTAGGCAACTCTTTGATCGTTGTTGAACATGATGAGGAAACCATGATGGAAAGTGACTGGATCATTGATGTCGGACCTGGAGCTGGCGTACATGGCGGTCAGATCATGGCACAGGGTACACCACAGGAAGTCATGCAGTCGGAAAACTCCATAACAGGAGCATATCTTTCCGGTAGAAAGATCATTCCATTACCGAAAAAAAGAAGAGAAGGAAATGGAAATCTGATTGAAATCAAAGGGGCATCAGAACATAATCTGAAAAACATCAACGTGAAGATTCCTCTTGGGAAACTGGTCGTCGTAACCGGTGTTTCCGGAAGCGGAAAGTCCACACTTGTCAATGATGTGTTCATGAAGGCGGTTCAGCAGAAGCTGGGCAGAGTCAGAGTATATCCAGGCAGATTCAGATCCATATCAGGACTTGAAAACATCGACAAACTTGTTCAGATAGATCAGCAGCCGATCGGACGTACACCACGCTCCAATCCTGCAACATATACTGGAGTATTTGATGATATCCGTGATGTCTATGCAAAAACGCCGGAAGCACGTATGAGAGGTTACGATAAGGGCAGATTCTCCTTCAATACAAAAGGGGGAAGATGTGAAGCCTGTCAGGGAGATGGTGTCAAAGTCATCCGCATGAATTTCCTGCCGGATGTCTATGTACCATGTGAAACATGTCATGGTCGAAGATACAATGACGAAACGCTTGCCTGCACATACAAAGGAAAGACCATCTATGATGTACTGGAGATGTCAGTGGAAGAGGCACTGCAGTTTTTCTCCTCGCATCCAAAGATCCGCAACAAGCTGCAGACTTTGTATGATGTAGGTCTTGGTTATATGAAACTGGGACAGTCTTCCACCACTCTTTCCGGTGGTGAAGCACAGCGTGTCAAACTGGCAAGTGAACTGCAGAAAAGAGCTACCGGTAAAACCGTTTATATTCTGGATGAACCTACAACAGGTCTGCATACGGATGATGTCAGAAGACTGATTGAAGTACTGCAGAGAATCGTAGACAATGGCGATACAGTGGTTGTGATTGAGCATAACCTGGATGTGATCAAATGTGCCGACTGGATTATTGATCTTGGTCCGGAAGGTGGCGATGAAGGCGGAACGGTTGTTGCTTCAGGTACACCTGAAAAAATCGCTCAGGTGAAGGAATCCTGGACAGGCCAGTATCTGGCAAAAACACTTTCCTGGACAAGGGAGAGAATGAAATAAGGCAGACGGGTGTTCCCTGGGTGAAATGGGCATCCGTTTTTCAGATGACTGTAAAAAAGAAATCATGTGATGTTTTGGGATTTACCAGAACATGCGTGAAGGAACAACGGTTGCGTGGTATAATTGTGCCACTATGGAAGACAAACACTACACAAAGAAATGTACAATCCGTGAGATTGTTGATTTTTTCAAATTTGAACAGGTCACTGGTGACGAGAGGGCACTGGATCGATGGACTGTTGTATCCGATGTCAACCGTCCAGGCTTTGAACTGTGCGGTTTCAATAAGATAACCGAGCCAAGAAGAATCGTCATTATTGGAAACAAGGAATCTGAGTTTATTCTCAATAACATGACAGAACAGCAGCAGAGGGAGCGTTTCCCGATGATTACAGATGGTCTTACACCATGTGCCATCATCACAAAGGGAAATGAAGTTCCGCCGATTCTGAAAGAGGTCGCACAGCAGTCAAACTTCCCGATTCTGCTGACACATCTGGAAACATACCGCTGCATGACAGACCTGATCACGTTCCTGGATGAAAAGCTTGCACCGGAAGATACGATGAGCGGTGTATTGATGTCCATTCATGGAGTCGGTGTCATGCTGACAGGTGAAAGCGGCATGGGTAAGTCCGAAGCTGCGATGGAACTGATCCGTAATGGTAATGTCATCATTTCTGATGACCGTGTGGATGTCATGCGTGTTCATAACAGCATCATCGGCAAAGCACCTGAAATACTGTACGGACTTCTGGAAATCAGAGGTATCGGTATCATCGATGTCGAAAAGATGTTCGGTGCCATGGCAAGTGCCAGACAGGAGGAGCTGAAGCTTGTCATTCATCTTGTTCCATTTGAGCCGGATGCGGAATATAACAGAATCGGCGATGAAACAGTCCGGTATACAAGAATTCTGGATGTGTTGATTCCAACGCTTGTTCTGCCTGTATCTGCCGGCAGAAATACAGCAGCTCTGATTGAGAGTGCCGTATCAGAATTCAAGCTGAAGATGGCAGGATTCAACAGTGCTGAAGAAATCAGACGCCGTTTCTATGAATATACAAAGAAACAGAGTGAAATGAATAAAGGAGACGCTCAATGAGTTTTTTTCCAGATCCATCAACGATTGTAAGTATCGGGGGTGTATCCCTGAAGTGGTCATTACTGACAACTGTACTTGGATGTATTCTTGGATTTCTGATGATCTCAAGAAACTTCCGGAAAAACGGATATAAACAGACAACCACGGATGATCTTCTGATCCTCAGCGGAGCTGGCTGTATCATCGGTGGAAGAGCGGTATGGGTGGTTGAAAACTGGCATTCCTATTCTCTGTATGCGTGGGGAATTCTTGAATTCAGTGATGGTGGATTTGATTATGCGGGAATTCTGCTTGGAATCCTGGTGGCGGTCGGATGTTATACATTCACACATCGCATGTCCTATCGAAGAACATGTGATGCGATTCTGCCAGGCGCCATTACAGCCATTGCTTTCTCACGCATCGGAAAGATTCCGGAAGCGGAAAACATGTGGATGATTGTTGCCATGGATGCGGTGGTACTGCTGATCCTGTATTTCGGGGTACGTCCATTCCATGAAGGTAAGCGCAGAGGAGATATGACCTCAGTGGCATTGATGCTGGCGGGAATCGTCCAGCTGATCAGCTGTACATTTCACCTTGATCCATCAACCAATTCCAGTGTCATCGCACCTAGCCTTGCCATGCTTTCTGGTCTTGGCATGTATCTGGCAACACATTCATTGCCGATTGTAAAGCCGGTCGTTCTGTTTGATTTTGACGGAACGTTAATGGACAGTGAATATCTGGTCATTAACGGGTTTGCCTATCTGTTCAAAAAACACAGAACACTGGAAGAATTTACCCGAGAAATCCAAAGGGAAGTTTTTCTTCATCCTCTTCGAGAAGAACTGGCAAGACTGTTTCCGGAGGAAAATACGGAAGTACTTGCCCGTGAATACAGAAATTATATGAAAGGAATTCAGGGAAGACATCTGGTGGAAACGCTACCGCATGTCAGAGAAACCCTGAAGCAGCTGAAGGACTCAGGATATGTCCTGGGGATTGTTACAGGCAGATATACGGATTCGTGTATGATGTGGCTGGAAGATCTTCTGATTGACCAGTACTTCGATATTGTGGCAGGTACGGAAACATACCGTCACACAAAACCTTCTCCTGACGGTATTCTGCATACCTGCGAAATGCTGAAGGTGGGACATGATTCTGTTGTCTATGTAGGAGATGGTGTCAAGGATGTACAGGCAGGAAGAAATGCCGGTGTCTATACAGTTGCCTTTGTTACAAATGAAGATAAGCGAAACGCGCTGGAGAAGGCATCTCCAAATGCTGTGATGAACTCCTTTGATGAACTGCCGGAAATCCTTTCCAAGCAGAATGCATGGAGTGCAGATCTTTACTGAACAGACAAAAGAGATCTTTCACGGGTCTCTTTTTCTGATATATATTGAATAAGGACAGGGAAAATATGTTTCCTTATTCATGGAACAAAGGTAAAATAGGGACGGGTGATGATGATGGAAAATATGAAACGCGTAATACTTGTAACAGGAATGAGCGGTGCCGGAAAGAGTACCGCAACAAGAATTCTTGAAGACATGGGATATCATGTCATTGATAATTATCCGGTTCAGCTTGTATCACTGCTTGTTGATATGATTGAAACAAGCACGGATCCAAGGTATTCCTTTATCGCACTTTCCACTTCTGCACAGGATTTCCCGGAATTTCTGCGGGGACTCAAGGGACAGAACATATCCGTATCTGTCATGTTCCTGGATGCGGCGGACTCTGTTCTTCTGCACCGCTATAAGAGTACAAGAAGAACCCATCCTCTTCTGTTGAGCAATACATGCAACACACTGGATGAGGCGATTTCTGTGGAACGTCAGATGTTTACATCCGCAATCAACAGCTCCTTTATCACCATTGATACATCCTTTCTGAGTGAAAAGGAATTCAAGAAAAAGATTGAACAGATGTTCTCGAGGAATTCCGTTCCTTCTTTTTCCATTTCCTTTGAATCATTCGGTTATAAATACGGCGTGCCGATGGATGCGGATCTGATGGTGGATGTCAGATTTCTTCCGAACCCGTTCTGGGAAATTACATTGCGTCCATACAACGGAAATGATGCCTGCGTATATGACTACGTCATGGAAAAACCTGAAACAAAGGAATTCCTGAAAAGACTTTCTTCTTTCCTGGACTATGCTTTTGAGCAGTATGCCAATGAAGGAAAGAATCATTTTACTGTAGCGATCGGTTGCACAGGTGGTCAGCATCGATCCGTCTCCATTACAAACTGGCTGTATGACCACTATAAAAACAGTTACAACTGTTATAAGCAGCATAGAGAAGAAAAGATGTGGATAAGAGATGAAGCATAAACATATCGTTGTGATCGGCGGGGGACATGGTCAGTCGGCGATCTGCAGGGGAATCAAGAATATTCCTGATGTGGATATTTCCGCGATTGTAACAGTGGCGGATGATGGTGGTTCCACCGGCAGACTCAGACGCCGTTTTCATATTCCTGCCATGGGGGATATCCGTAATGTCATGATTTCACTGGCTGAAAGTGAGACTCTGATGACGGATATCATGAACTACAGATTTGATGATCCGGATGGTTCTGAAACAGATATTTCCGGGCATAATCTCGGCAACCTGATTCTGACTGCCCTGACCCAGCAGACAGGCTCTTTCATGGAGGCAGTCAGTGAGATTCAGAAGGTTCTGAATGTCAGAGGCAAGATCATTCCAGCTACAAGCCAGGTCATTACCCTGCTTGCGGAAATGGAAGATGGTGTTGTCGTCAAAGGTGAGGCAAATATTCCAACACGCGCCAACCGTATTTCACGTGTTTTTTATGATCAGCCGGTTCATGCGGAATCGGAAGCAATTGAAGCAATCCGTCAGGCTGACCTGATCATCTATGGTATCGGCTCTGTGTATACAAGTATTCTGCCGAACGTCATCATTCCTGAAATTCAGCAGGAACTGATGAAGGCAAAGGCACGCAAGGTTTATTTCTGCAATGCGATGACACAGCCTGGAGAAACAGATGGGTACTGTCTGGAGGAGCATGTGGCTGCTCTGAGAAGTCATGGGGTACCGGTTGATGCGGTGATCACATCAACAGAAATCATTCCAGAGGACATCCTTGTCAGTTATTACAGGCAGGGAAGTACTCCAGTTTATATTCGTGATGGTCAACACGATTATGAAATCATCCGCAGATCTCTTCTGATTTTCAAAGACGGACTCATCCGTCATGATCCGAAGCAGATTCAGGCGGTCATATCAGACCTGGTAAAGGAGTTGTAAGTTGTCATTTTCCGCTGAAGTGAAACAGGAAGTTGCTTCCAAAATCATGGAAGGCAACGATGCGAGAGCTGAGCTGTCAGCTCTGATTCAGATGAACTCCTCCCTTTCTTTTTCCAGCCAGGGCATGACGATTCTTGTTACAGTGGAAAATGCAGCTGTGGCAAGAACGATTTATCGTCTCGTCAAGGAGAGGTACGGGGGAGAGATTTCTCTGTTTGTCAAACGCAAGATGAATCTGAAGAAAAACAGAGTCTATGGACTGCGTATTCTTTCCGGTGCACCGGTCATTCTGACGGATCTTGGACTGTATTCCAGTCGTGGACTTCTGGAAAGACCGCTGCGCAGAATCATCGAAACAGATTCCAATGCCAGAGCTTATCTTGCCGGGGCATTTCTGGCTTCAGGTTCCGTCAATCCGCCGGAAACCACAAACTACCATCTGGAAATAACGGCTGCAGGGCCTGAACAGGCAGATTTCATGGTGGAACTGATGGAGCGTTTTGATATCCATGCCAAAGTGACACAGCGGCGTGGCAAGTCTGTTGTCTATGTCAAATCAGCTGAAAAGATTGCGGATTTCATGCGAATCATCGAGGCATCTCAGGCGGTGATGAATTTTGAAAACATCCGTATTTCCAGAGATTTCACCAACAGCATTACACGTCTGAACAATGTGGATATCGCCAACGAGATGAGAGTGCGTGTTGCAGCGGCTGAGCAGCTGGAAGATATCCGTTATCTGGAAGAAACAGGCCAGGTAGATCTGCTGCCTCGCACACTGAAGGAAGCTGTGGTATTACGTAAGGAATTTCCGGATAGTTCCTACACGGAACTGGCGGAAATATATAATGAAAGAACCGGAAGTTCTACAGGGAAATCCGGTATCAGACACAGATACATACGTCTGCATGACCATGTGCAGAAACTGAAAGAAGGCAGGAAAGGAAGTGAGATGAATGATCGTAAAGGCAGTCGCTGAGCAGATTCCGGAAATCAGACAGGTGTGGAAAACATGCTTTCCGGAAGAAAACACCGGTTATATTGATTTCTATTTTAAAAACTGTTTCAGGCCGGAAGACTGTTTTGTGATGATAAAAGAAGGAAAGATCGTTTCCATGGCGGTCCGGGCACCTCATGCCCTTATGTTCAATGGCAGAGTATTACGGACAAGCATGATCCTTGGTGTAGCAACCCTTCCGGAATACCGTCATCATGGATATATGCATGATATTCTGAATATCATCATGGATGCCTGCGAACATACGGAACTTGTCACTCTGATCAGAACAGAAACACCTGCTTTATATGAACCGTATGGATTCCGTTATATCTATTACCGTACACAGTACAGGCTGCAGCGTTCCGACGTGCACAGAGTCACCAACTTCGGCTGTGCCTATGATCCCGGTTCACTTGATCTGATGAAGGTATACAGTGCCTTTATCAGAAGATTCAATGGTTTCTACCCAAGAGATCTGGACTATTTCATCCGTTTGAAAAAGGAAGTCAATGCACGGGGCGGAAAGATTGTAGCCTATTACAACGGCAGGGATCAGATCCAGGGATATATCGTCATGATTCCTGCTGGAGATCAGATCATGGCAGAGGAAATCGTCTATCTTGATTCTGTCGCACTGCTGAAACTGTGTAATGCAGCACTGGCAGAAAAGAATACTGTCAATCTGTTTGTATCTGCTGCAGAGGATCTTTCCGTTGCCTTTCCAAGAGCGCAGAAAACAACATTCCCGTCTACGATGGTCAGATTGAATGATGCATCGCTGTTTTCCAAGGTATTCCATGCGGAAGTCAGTGATGTGGAATCAGCGTTTGCTTTGACAAAACGGCCGCTGAATCTCAACGAGTGGGAGTGAAACTGAAACGGGATATGCATGCAGTTTGTGCATATCCTTTCTTTTCCGGAATTATTTGTGAAAAAACAGATAAATGAAAGATTGTGAATTGACGATGGTTCGGGGAAATTCTATAATTAACATGCAACATAAGGAGGTCTATAAAAAGACAATATGACAGATGTAAGAGTTGCTATTAATGGTTTTGGCCGTATTGGCCGTCTTGCTTTCAGACAGATGTTTGAAGCTGAAGGATATGAAGTTGTTGCTATCAACGACCTGACATCCCCACACATGCTTGCTCACCTTCTGAAGTACGACTCCTCCCAGGGCCGTTACGTTGGAATCGGACATGAAAGCGATGTTACAGCTGATGACGAAGCTGGAACAATCACAGTTAAGGGCAAGACAATCAAGATCTACAAGGAACCAGATGCAAACAACTGCCCATGGGGTGAACTGAATGTAGACGTAGTTCTGGAATGCTCCGGTTTCTACACATCCAAGGCAAAGGCACAGGCTCACATCAATGCTGGTGCTAAGAAGGTTGTTATCTCCGCTCCTGCAGGAAATGACTTACCAACAATCGTTTACAATGTAAACCATGAAACACTGACAGCTGATGACAAGATCATCTCTGCTGCATCCTGCACAACAAACTGCCTGGCTCCAATGGCAAAGGCTCTGAACGACCTTGCTCCAATCGAATCCGGTATCATGTGCACAATTCACGCTTACACAGGTGATCAGATGATCCTCGACGGACCACAGAGAAAGGGCGACCTGAGAAGATCCAGAGCTGGTGCAGTCAACATCGTTCCTAACTCCACAGGTGCTGCAAAGGCTATCGGTCTTGTAATTCCTGAACTGAACGGCAAGCTGATCGGTGCTGCTCAGCGTGTTCCAACTCCTACAGGATCCACAACACTGTTATTCGCAGTTGTTGACAAGGCTGTAACAAAGGATGAAATCAACGCTGCTATGAAGGCTGCTGCTACAGAATCCTTCGGTTACAATGAAGAAGAAATCGTATCTTCCGACATCGTTGGTATGACATACGGTTCCCTGTTCGATGCTACTCAGACAATGGTTTCCCCATTAGCTGACGGCAAGACACAGGTTGAAGTTGTTTCCTGGTACGACAACGAAAACTCCTACACATCTCAGATGGTTCGTACAATCAAGTACTTCGCAAACGTTAAGTAATTGTTCATTTGTACACGAAAAGACGGTTCTTTATGAACTGTCTTTTTTTATGTTTGAAAAACGCATGATTTCCCAATAAAATATAATATTGAGGAGGAGTCATTATGAATAAACTGCCTGAAAAATTGACTCTATTAAGAAAATACAATCAGTTTTCACAGACTGATGTTGCCGGGAAACTCAATGTACCGGTAACGGAATATATGAACTGGGAAAACGGAAACTGTATCTGCAGAATTGACCAGTTGAAAATTCTTGCGGAAATGTTCGGTGTATCGATTGACGCACTGCTTGACAACAATAAAACCATTGTCATTCCGGAAGAGGAACTGATGAAAAGCGCACAGATTCCATCCTTTTCATCCAATGCATCGGAAAAGACACAGCAGATGAGTACACTGGCAGAAGCAGGTACGATTCAGATGAATACAGTTGCGGATGCGGCGCAGGAAACAAAAGTGATCACACAGCAGCCACTGTCTTCTGTAGCGCAGGCTGAGCCTCAGGAAAAAACAATGGATCCTGAAGAAGAGGAAGTGCAGGAAGAAGAACCGGTTTCCCACAGAAAGGCCACAGTCAGAACGGATGGAGGAAAGAAGAAAAACACACTGATCATTCTTGGTGTTATTGCCCTGCTCATCATTGCTGCAGCGGCATTCCTGCTGCTGATGGGAGGTTTTCATTCCGTGGCATTATCCAAGGAAAACAGACTTGCCGCAGGAGATACATGGACGATGTATGTCGAGCAGAATGGTAAGATTACTGTCAGAGGTGAACTGGAAGGTGCCTCATCCTTCAGTGAAGGTGTTCAGGTCAGTGGTTATGGAAGTCATGCAGCAGCTTTGAGTGATAAAGGCAAAGTGACAGACAACCGGTTTTCTTCCGAAGTATCTTCCTGGAATAAAGTGGATTATATTGCTGCGGGAAAGAATCATATTGTCGCTGTAACAGATGAAGGCAAGGTGCTTTGTGCAGGAAGTGAAGAAGCATGTCAGGTAAGTTCCTGGAACAATATTGAAAAGGTGTATGCCGGCAATGAAACTACAGTCGGTATTACCAATGACGGTCAGATCAAAGTTGCCGGTAATGGTGAATTCCTGTCTTCTGTTACTGGTATCAGTGATATTTCCATGAGTGATAATCTGGCTGCCTACGTAAGATCAGACGGTACGGTTGCTGTATCCATGCTGGGATCCGGAAATGTTCTGGATACTTCTTCCTGGGTGGATGTTCGAAATACGGCAGTTGGTTCTGATTATGTGATTGGTCTTACAACAGATGGTTCCATTCTGTGTGAATCTGCTGATGAGGAATTCAAGGCGGAAGTTACAGGCTGGAAGAATATCCGTTATCTGGCTGCTTCAGATCGTACTGCTGTAGCGATTGACCGTTCCGGAAACATGCATGGTGCCGGTGATAATTCCTGTAACCAGTATGAAAATCAGAATAAAAAGGATGATGAAAATCAGGAAGATGAACAGCTGGAAGCCCCAAAGAACATAACGGTCACAGAATCAACAGCCAATGTTGTCATTAAATGGGATACAGTGGAAAATGCTGATTCCTATGTTGTTTCCATTTCCGATATCGGAGAACTGCCGGAAACCAAAAACAATCAGGCATCTCTCTCCGCAAGCAGCTTTACGGATGGTGAAACGTATTCCATTACGATTACAGCAAAGCCAAAAAGCAGTTCCAAGGCAAAGGAATCTTCCACAACAATGGAATATACGTATGCGGCAAAGAAGGTTCAGCTGACAACTCCAACAGGTATTACAGCTTCTACAGATGCCAAAGGATGGACAATTCAGTGGGGTGCAGTTGATCATGCGGATTACTATGAAATCAGTCTGGATGGATCACAGCCACAGCGTGCCAATACAAATTCCTATATATATGACACTTCTCAGATCATCTCTGTAGGCAATCATACCATCACAATAAAGGCGTTCAGTGTCAACAGCACCTATACGGAATCTGAAGAAGGCAGTGGTGTTGTACAGTATGAACCACAGCTTAAGACGATTCCTGTCATGTATATTCAGGGTGAATCCACATATGTGGATTCCGGTAATCCGACTGTGGATGTATATGTCGGTATGGATTATACATACCAGGATCTTGACAGCATGGCTGGTGGATTTGCGGCAGCGTCACAGAGAACACTGCAGGATCCGACAGGTACAGTGCATATCTACGATACAACTACATCCATTCAGATTTATCTGAATGAACAGGAGTCTTAACATGGAAAAAGTATGGTATTACATGAAACCGGACAGGTCAAAATACGGACCGTATTCCGATGATGAACTTGCAGCATTGATCCGACAGGAAATACTGGATGGAGATGACTACATCTGGATGCCGGATATGGCTGGATGGCTGAAAATCAGAAATTCCATTTACTCCATCTACATGCCGGAAAGTGAAACGGAATAACTTCAAAGAAGAGGGGATCGACTCCTCTTTTTTCAATGTGTGGTGAATGGTACATGGTTTGACGGAATTGCTTTTACGAATTATACTAATGCGGTAAACCACAGATCGGAAGAAGTAACAGAAACAGTCATATACAGAGAGAAACGGATCTGCTGAAACCGTTTTTATGAGTGTCTGTGAACTGCACCCGTGAGGGTCCCCTAATCGGGAACGTGAATCCGCGTTAAGGATCAGAGCATAACAGAAAAGTGGAACCGCGCAAGACGTCTTTTTGATCAGGCGTCTTTTATTTTTACAGGAGGAAATCATGATCAGACTTTACAATTCAAAGACACTGCAGATTGAACCGTTCAGACCGGTAAAGGAAGGACACGTCAGCATGTATGTGTGTGGACCAACCGTCTATAACTATGCCCATATCGGAAATGCCAGACCGATGGTTGTTTTCGATGTGCTGAAAAGACTGTTTGAAGCAGAAGGCTATACGGTTACCTATGTATCCAACTTCACGGATGTGGATGATAAGATCATCAACAGAGCCATCGAGGAAAACACAACCGAAGCTGTCATTGCCCAGCGGTATATCGATGCTTATCAGGCACTTCGTGTACAGCTGAATACACAGATTCCTGATATCACACCAAGAGTTACGGAAACAATGGATGATATCATTGCGTTCATTCAGGAAATGGTGAACAACGGAAGTGCCTATGTATCTGAAAACGGAGATGTTTACTTCTCTGTTGAAGCAGATGAAAGATATGGTGAAATCTCACATCAGAATCTGGATATGCTGGAAGCAGGTGCACGTATTGATGTCAATCAGGGAAAGAAGAATCCATATGACTTTGCTCTGTGGAAAAAGACAGACAAGGGAATTCAGTGGGATTCCCCATGGGGAAAGGGAAGACCTGGATGGCACACGGAATGTGTTGTCATGATCAATAAGAACCTGGGTGAAATCATCGATATCCATGGTGGTGGTATGGATCTGAAGTTCCCGCATCATGAAAATGAAGCAGCCCAGCAGGAATGCACACATCACAATGCACTTGCCAACTACTGGGTACACAACGCAATGATCAATATCGATGGACAGAAGATGTCCAAGTCCCTCGGTAATACTCTTTGGGCAAAAGATATCATCGATCAGCTTGGAACTGGACTGACAAGATGGCTGATGAGTTCCGTACACTACAGAAAGGAACTCAACTTCTCTGAGGAAACGGTGGAAACTGCACGTAAGGAGCTGGAAAAGGTTCTGAATCCTCTGAAGCAGGCAGATATCAGAATTTCCCTTGCCCAGGCAGAAGTAACAGATGAAAAGGATGAGGAATCCTTCCGCAGCTTCCTGGATCAGCTGGATGATGATCTGAATACACCAAATGCCTATACGGTCATTTTTGAAACAGTCAAGAAACTGAATCAGTCACTGCGTGTCAGAGAAATTGATTATGCTTCTGTCAACAGAATCAGAAATGCAGTAACAGCCATGCTGGATGTTCTGGGTATCAATGTTGAAAGAACAGTACTGAGTGAAGAAGACAGAGAACTGTTCCGTGGCTGGAACGAAGCAAAGAAGGCAAAGGACTGGGGAAAAGCGGATACATACCGTAATGCATTAAGCGGAAAGGGTCTTCTTTAATGAAAGTCAATGAGTGTTCCGGAAGAGCACTGGCATTTCTTGGGGATGCTGTGTGGTCACTTGCGGTAAGAAAATATCTGCTGGAAAAAGGGGAAGGAAAAGGAAAGGAACTGCAGAAACAGTCCATTTCCTACGTTTCAGCAAAATCACAGGCGCATTTCTATCAGGTTATGCACGAACAGAATTTTCTGAGTGAAGAAGAGGAAGCCATCTTTCATCGTGGCAGAAACGGTAACAGTGGCGCTGTTCCGAAAAATACGGATGTCCTGACCTATCGTGCTTCTACTGGATTTGAAGCAATTCTTGGTGCACTCGAACTGGAAGGAAAACAGGACAGAATCCGCCAGCTGTTTGAAAAGGCACAGGAAATTATGGGAGATTGAACATGTCACAGTATTTCTATGGTAAAAATGTTGTCCGCCAGCTTCTGGAAGATCATGCGGAAGTCAGGATGGTATGGCTTGCGGTGAACGATCGCCAGCTGGAATCCCTCTGCGAGCGGAATCATGTAAAAATCCGCAGAACGGATAAAAAGTACATGACAAAACTCACCGGCAGCGATAGACACCAGGGTGTGGCTGCTGAAATGCCGGATTACAGGACATATTCCCTGGAAGAGATGATGAACAGTGTACCAAAAGGTAAAAACGGTCTGATTATCCTGCTGGATCAGCTGGAGGATCCGCATAATCTTGGCGCAATCCTGCGTACTGCCGATGCAGTCGGTGCAGATGGTGTGATCTTCAAAAAGACACATGCGGTGGGATTGACCCCGACGGTTGCCAAGGTTTCCGCCGGTGCGATTGATACGGTGAAATGCTGTGCGGTTACCAATTTGTCCCGTGCTCTTGAAACGCTTCAGAAAAACGGTTGGTGGGCAGTCGGTACGGATATGGATGGGCAGGATTACCGCACACTGAACTATGATTTCAATACGGTACTTGTGATCGGAAATGAAGGGGATGGTATTTCCAGACTGATCCGTGAAAAATGTGATTATGTCATTTCTCTTCCGATGGTCGGAAAGATCGAATCCCTGAATGCTTCTGTATCTGCAGGTATTCTCATGTACCAGATCTTTTCTACACGTCATCCACTTGGATAATCCACAGATCATATGTGAAAAGGGCATGTTTTCCACAATGGAAGCATGCTTTTTATGTGAAATCGATGATGAAAGACGGTTGAAACATCGGGCGTCGAATGGATGACAGTGTGGGATGATGTTTCTGTCGAAAAGAGGTATATGTATGGAAGACAACATCTATGAAATCATCTACATGGTAAGAATGGGAGATCCTTCAGCCCTGAACATTCTGATGGACAGCTTTCATGAAACAATTGCCTGTCATGTCAGAAGATTCTGCAAGGATCATCCTTATGAGCAGTTTGAACAGGATGATCTGATCCAGGAAGGTATGATCAGTCTGTATGGTGCAGCAGGCACGTATCGATATGACAAGTGCAGTTCCTTTGATACATATGCTTACCTTCTGTTTGAAAACAGACTGAAAAACATCAGCCGCCATGCCCGTACCAACAAGGAAGCATCTGTCATGAATGTGTATCATCTGAATGAAATTGTCAGAGGCTTTGATGTGGAGATGATCGAGCTGATTGAACAGTCGGACTGTCTGTCAATGCCTGAATACGTATTTGCAATGAAAGAAGCTTATGACTTACTTTGCGAAACAGTAATGGAAATGACGGAGAAACAGAAAATGGCAGTTGCGGACTGGGCACATGAGATATGCCTTCACCCATATGGGAAAAACGGAACGAAGGAAGATCGGCGCAGACAGGCGATGGTCCACAGGGTAAGACAGATGATCCGTAACGCTCTGGAAGTATAATAACCTGTATTTGTTCACATTCGCATAATTGACGATGGAAACGGTTCTATGATAGAGTATATAGGCGTTTGAAGGAGTTTTTTCGTAATGGCAAAAGATGATAAGGCGATCCTCGCATGTGAGGAATGCCTCGCTCGTAACTACACGACCCATCGTTCCAGGAAGAACAACAGAGAAAGACTGGAGTTAAGAAAGTTCTGCCCGCACTGCGGAAAGATGACACTCCATAAAGAAACGAAATAGGAGGATTTCCTGATGAGTGAAAACAAAACTGAAAAACAGAAGAAAACAAAGGCTCCAAAGGATCACTGGTTTTCTTTCAGTGGTATCCGCAAAGAAGCAAAGCGCGTCAGATGGCCGCACTGGAAGAGTGAAGGTTCTTCCAAGCCGGGCATCCTTCAGAATACAGCTGAAGTTGTCATCTTCACAGCTTCATTTGCCCTGTTCTTTGTATTATGCGAATTCATTATTACCTATCTTCTGAAGTTAATTGGAATCGGAGCGTAAACCTATGAGTGAGACACAGAAAATGACAAATGATCAGGATGAAAAGCTCTGGTATGTAGTCAATACATATTCCGGACATGAAAACAGAGTAAAGGAAAATCTTGAAAAAAGAGTTGAGACAATGGGAATTCAGGACTGCCTGTTCCGCATTGTTGTCGCTGAAGAACCTGAAATCGAAATCAAGAACGGCAAACAGGTGGAAAAGATGCATAATCTGTTCCCAGGCTATGTCTTTGTTGAAATGAAGATGACAGATGAAGCATGGTATGTTGTCCGTAATACACCAGGTGTCACAGGATTCATCGGTTCTTCCGGTGGCGGTGCCAAGCCGTTCCCGGTAGCACCGGATGAAATGGAATCCATTCTCAGAAGAATCGTACAGAAGGATCAGAAGGTTGTTGTTGACTTTAAGGTCGGTGACACAGTCAGAATTCTTTCCGGTCCGTTCTCTGGAATGGAAGGAACAGTCAGTTCCATGAACGACCAGACTCAGGTTGCAAATGTTCTGACAATGCTGTTTGGTCGTGAAACACCGACTGATATGAATTACAAGGATCTGAAGAAGGTGGAAGAATGAGTGAAGAACAGACAAAAATTCTGATGACATATGCTGTCGTCGCTGTTGTATGGTATGTTGTACAGACAGTTGGATGCATGTTCCTGTTTAAAAAGACAGGTACATCCAAAGGTATGGCATTTATTCCACTTCTTCGTGAAAAGGCACTGTTTGATGTGTCTATCAACAACAAGAAGGCTGGACTTGTATGGCTGATTCTTGCGGTAGCAGGACTTGCATGCTTTTTTACAGGAAGTTTCATGTCCATCCAGATTCTTGCATGGGTCGGCTTTGCTGCAATGATTCTTGCGGTTGTGCTTGCTGTATATCGTAACTTCAAGGAAGCCAAGGCATTTGGCCGAGGTGCAGGTACTGCAGTGATTCTGACACTGTTTGATCCACTCGGAAACCTGATTATCGGAAAAGGCGTATCCGAATACAAAGGAAAGATGTAAAAAAAGCAGGAAACTGCTTTTTTTCGTTGACGATAGAGGGGAATGATTATACAATCATAACGCACGTGAAAACGTGACTTTATTCATGCGTGGGAGGATGTAAACCATCTGCTTAACCACTGCATGTGATTTTCTGAAATAAGGAGGAAAGCCACATGGCAAAGAAAAAAATTACAAAGATTTCCAAGTTGCAGTTCCCTGCCGGCGGCGCTAAACCAGGTCCGGCTTTAGCAGCTGCAGGTATCAACATGCCAGCATTCTGCTCTGACTTCAACGACAAGACAAAGGATCGTAAGGGTGATATCGTTCCTGTTATCATCACTGCGTATGAAGACAAGAGCTTCGATTTCGTTCTGAAGACAACTCCAGCTGCAGTTCTGTTAAAGAAGGCTGCCGGTGTAGCTAAGGCTTCCGGAACACCTAACACTGTAAAGGCAGGTAAGGTTACAAAGACTCAGATCAGAGAAATCGCTGAGTACAAGATGCCTGACCTCAACGCAAATGACGTTGAAGCAGCAATGAGAATCATTGAAGGAACTGCCCGTAATATGGGTATCGCAGTGGAGGGTGAGTAAGCATGGCAGGAAAGAAGTATAACGCAGCGCTCGCTCTGGTCGATCGCAACAAGACATACAGCTATACAGAAGCTGTAGCACTGGCAAAGAAGACATCTGTTACAAAGTTTGACTCTTCTGTTGAAGTATCTTTCTACCTCAACGTTGACCCAAGACAGGCTGAACAGAACATCCGTGGTGCAATGGTACTTCCTAACGGAACAGGCCGTACTCAGAGAGTTCTGGTCATCACTCAGGGTGAAAAGGAAGAAGAAGCAAAGAAGGCAGGAGCTGATTTTGTCGGCGGTGCTGACATGATTGAAAAGATCCAAAAGGGTTGGTTCGACTTCGATGTTATCGTAGCTACACCAGACATGATGGGTCAGCTTGGTAAGCTCGGTAGAGTTCTGGGTCCTAAGGGCCTGATGCCAAACCCAAAGACAGGTACAGTTACAATGAACGTAGCTGACGCTGTTGATCAGATTAAGAAGGGTAAGATTGAATACCGTGTTGACAGAGATGGCAACATCAATGTTCTGATCGGTAAGTGCTCCTTCACTGACGAAGCTCTGGCTGAAAATTTCAAGACACTGTACAACCAGCTGCTGAAGGTTAAGCCTGCTACAGTCAAGGGTGCATATATCAAGGGCATCACTGTTTCCACAACAATGGGTCCTGGTATCCGTGTTACAGTTGAATAATTGTAATCCTGAAAGAGTCCGGTAAAACGGATTCTTTTTTTGTGCTATCATGGTATGCAGATTGAGGTAAAGAATATGCTGCGAAATGATCGAGTAAACAATGTCATGGAAAGACTGTCCTGTGATCAGCTTCTGATCTGTGATCCACTTTCCATATATTATCTTTGTGAAAAGATGATTCATCCAGGAGAAAGGTTTCTCGGACTGCTGTTAAGAAGAAACAGAACACCGATCCTGTATGTCAATGAACTGTTCCGTTTTGAAGAGGAACTTGGTGTTGAAAAGAAATACTACAGCGACATCGATGATGTGGCTCAGCTTGTTGGAGTGGATACCGACCATTCTGCTGTCCTTGGTGTGGACAAAATATTGCCGGCTCGTTTCCTTCTGCCGTTTATGGAACAGGGCATCGCTTCTGGATTCATGAACGGATCTGTTGCTGTGGATCATACAAGAGCAGTCAAGGATTCTGTTGAAATTGAACTGATGAGAGAGTCATCCCGCATCAACGATGCTGCAATGGCTCAGTTCAAAGGGCTGATTCATGATGGCGTCAGTGAAAAGGAAGTCGCAGCGCAGGTAATGGATATTTATCGCAGCCTTGGTGCGGAAGGTCTTTCCTTTCCTGCAATCGTGGCATTTGGCGTCAATGCGGCAGATCCGCATCATATGCCGGATGACACTGTTATAAAAGAAGGGGATGCGGTTTTATTTGATGTAGGCTGTGTCTATCATGGCTACTGCTCTGATATGACAAGAACATTTTTCTATAAAAAAGGGCCGTCCAAAGAACAGGAAATTATCTATAATCTTGTGAAAAATGCCTGTGAAAGTGCAGAAGAATACGTACAGCCAGGTAGAAGGCTCTGCGATATTGACTCCATCGCAAGAGATATCATCACAGAAGGTGGATACGGGCCTTACTTTACCCATCGCCTTGGCCACTTCATCGGGCAGGAAGATCATGAATATGGAGATGTTTCACAGGGATTTAAAGAAGTGACAGTTCCCGGCAATATCTTCTCGATCGAACCCGGCATCTATCATCCATCGATTCTTGGCTGCAGAATTGAAGATCTGATTCTTGTAACGGAAGATGGACATGAGGTGTTGAATCACTATCCAAGAGAAATTGAGATCATTGGCTGATACCGCTGACTTGATAAAACTGAAAAGAAATCTGCAGGGAAGATCAACGGACTGGATTGATCTTCCTTTTCCATATAAAAAACTGCCCACAGGCAGTTATCCGATATCATCCAGGAAATTCGTCAGGATGGCAATGTAGTGATCATTCTGTTCCGCAAAACACATATGGCGTGCACCGGCAAACAATTCCCATCGGCTGTCAGGGATCCGATCATACATCGTTTTGGCAACAAGCGGCGTGCAAAGATCATCTGTTCCGGAAACAATCAATGTCGGTACATGGATTTCATGCAGGCGTGATGTATATTCATAGTTACGCAGAGTTCCTTCCGGCGTAAATTCATTGGGACCCCATCCGATCAGATAGGATTCAGATCCGGATTTCTTTTCCCGTCGCAGACATTCCGGATCATCGTCCTGAATATCTGCACAGTGTCGTTTCATAAAATGATCCACGGCTGTTATCGCTTCCGGGGTGTTCCAGTTGCCGCTGCGTTCTGCACAGGCAATTGCCTGCTGATCTTCGGGTGACATCATCGCAATATTTCTGTGCTGTTCTTTGGACCACAACGAAGCGGATGACAGTGTACTGGAAAGAACAAGGCCTTTTACACCGGCTGGCTTGCGGTCAAGCACATACATGATCGCAAGCATACCACCCCATGACTGACCAAGCAGAATCACTTCCTGCAGTTTCAGATGGTTCCGCAATGCTTCCAGCTCATCCAGCCATGTATCCTGATTCCATAGATCCGGTCTATGATCGACGTAACTGTTACCACAGCCAAGCTGGTCATACATGATGACATCTCTGCCGGTATCGGCAATGCTGTCGAGCAGTTCAAAATAGTTGTGGGTAGAGCCTGGACCTCCATGCAGCAATACAATCGGTGTTCTGACTCCACCTTTTACGATACGGTAGTACGTTCTGTACTTTAGAAACGGCATATAGCCTTCGATTACTTTTCTCATGCATTCATGATATACCTGAACTGCGTAAAAATCGATGAAATTCATGAATTTGAGTTGACATGAAAACAGCGCACTGCTAATATAATGGACGTTATCAAGTACCATAGACAGTAACGGCGGAAGCTTAATCATGTTACCGAGGTAGGAGAAGTTGAACAGTTGACTTTTGCGCCCTCGTGAATTCCGCGAGGGTTTATCTTATGTGTATGCGATAACAAGATAGGAAGGTGAAGAAATGAATCAGACTGTTTTAGAGTCAAAAAAGGGTGTCGTTTCTGAAATTTCAGAAAAGTTCACGAATTCTTCTTCCACCGTTGTCGCAGAGTATCGTGGCCTCAGCGTAGCTGAAGTTACTGAACTCCGTAGAGCACTCAGAGCTGAAGGGGCAGAGATGAAGGTCTATAAGAACACTCTGGCTTCCAAGGCTGCTGACGCTGCAGGCTTTGGAGAACTGAAGGATGTCCTTACAGGTCCTAATGCCATCGCATTTGGTGGAGATGAAACAGGAGCTGCACGTGTTATGGCTAATTTCGCCAAGAAGCACGACGCACTCAAACTCAAGGGCGGTATTGTTGAAGGAAAGGTTGTAGATTGCGCTACAATCAATGAACTCGCTGCACTGCCAAACAGAGAAGGCATGCTCTCCATGCTGTTATCTGTACTGAACGCTCCAGTATCCGCATTCGCACGTGCTGTCAATGCTGTTGCTGAAGCAAGAGCTAACGGTGAAGGAACACCGGCTGAAGAACCAAAAGAAGAAGAAAAAGCTGCAGAGGAAGCAGCTGCCTAAGGAGGAAAATTAAAATGGCAAAGTTAACACAGGAAGAAATTCTTGCTTATTTAGATGAAGCTACAATTCTCGAACTCAACGAACTCGTAAAAGCAATCGAAGACAAGTATGGCGTATCTGCTGCTGCTCCAGTTGCAGTTGCAGCTGCTGCTCCAGCTGAAGAAGCTGCTCCTTCCACAGTTACAGTAGTACTGAAGGAAGTTGGTGCTTCCAAGGTTGGCGTTATCAAGGTTGTTCGTGGTATCACAGGCCTTGGTCTGGTTGACGCTAAGAAACTCGTTGACGGCGCTCCAGCAGAAATCAAGAAGGACATCTCCGTTGAAGAAGCTGAAGACATCAAGAAGCAGCTCACAGACGCTGGTGCTACAGTTGAATTCAAATAATTCACTACTGAAATCTTATTAAAACAATGATGAAAGGCCGGATTACTGATTCGGCTTTTCAGCCCTAGAAAGGAACCAGGTTATACGGCACACTATTATACCGACAACCGAAATCTGATCAAAAACCGGAAGGATCATTCTTTCCGGTTTTCGGGGCATCTGTTCACTTTTACGACAGACAATGGAGTTTTCTCGAAAACGGAAATTGATGAAGGGAGTGAAATTCTTCTTTCTGTCGTCTGTGAAAGAGGCATTCACGGGAGTGTTCTGGACCTTGGATGCGGCTATGGTGTCATCGGCATTACGTTGAAGACACAGTTTCCAGACACATCTGTCACAATGGCAGATATCAATCCCCGTGCAGTGGAACTGGCACGGATTAACTGTGTGCAGAACAGCGCTCCATGCGAGTGCCTGATTTCTGACGGATTTGAAATGATCCAGGATACATTCGATTATGTCATTACAAACCCTCCGATCCGGACGGGTAAGAAAAACATATATGGAATGTTCGAGTCCGCATACCGGCATCTGAACCAGGATGGTGAGCTGATTGCGGTCATTCGAAGAAAGCAGGGCGCAGAAAGTGCTGTGAAGAAGTTTCAGGAAATCTTCGGCAACTGCACGATTCTTGAAAGAGATCGTGGTTTCTGGGTAATCCAGGGGCGGAAATTGACGGATTGAATGAAACCGTGTTAATATATTAAATTGTAAAAAAGTCGAATTAAACAGGGGTAAACTGCCCTTTTTCGGCGTTAAGCAATGCAGGCGAAAGGATGGCGAAATATGGACACAAAGCAGACATACCACGTTGTGCATTACGGCAACAAAGCTGTTCGCAGAGATTATTCCAAAGTATCTTCCGGTCTTGAAATGCCGGATCTGACTGAAATTCAGACAGACTCTTTTGACTGGTTTCTTAAGGAAGGAATCCGTGAGGTATTTGAAGATATTTACCCGATTTCCAACTATAACGGAAACATCCGTCTGAAGTTCCTGGATTATGAATTCGGTGAGCCTAAGTACACAATCAATGAATGCAAGTACAAAGAGATCAACTATTGTGCTCCTTTAAAGGCACGCATGGAGCTCGAAGTTGTAGATCCGGAAACAGGTGAAGTCCTGACAAAGTGGGAAGAAGTGTTCCTCGGAGACTTCCCTCTGATGACACCAACCGGCACATTCATTATCAACGGTGCGGAACGCGTTATCGTTTCACAGATCGTACGTTCTCCTGGTGCTTACTTCGATATCGTCAACGAAGAAAGAACAGGTAAGGATACATACACATGTGAACTGATCCCAAGCCGTGGTACATGGCTGGAATTCATGAGTGATGACAAGAAGGCAGCGCTTGGTCGTATTCTCAATGTATCAATCGACCGTAGAAGAAAGATTCTTTCCTCTATTCTTTTCAAGGCTATCGGCATGTCCCTCAATCACGAAAAGGGCGACGATGCATTTGATACAACCGGCATGAAGAAGTTCCTCAAGGCTCTTGGCCATGAGGTATATGAAGATGTTGTTGTGCCGGAGGAAACCCGCGAATATCAGAACGACTACATGCTTCTGTATACATCTGTATTCGGAAACTATGAAGAAGTGAAGAATACTCTTGCGGCAGATAAGACAAATACAACACAGGAAGCGTTATTAAGTGTATATGAAAACCAGAGAGCAGATGAAATTGCTACTGTGGATGGTGCACTTAACCTGATGGACGCAAAGTTCTTCGATTATCGAAGATATGACCTGACAAAGGCAGGTCGTTACAAGGTCAGAAAGAAGCTGAACATTCTGGATCGTATGGAAGGCAATATTCTGGCTGAAGATCTGATCGGTGCCAACGGCAGACTGCTTGCCAGAAAGGGTACTGAAGTAACAAAGGAAGTACGCAACCGTCTTCGCGACGAAATCAACAGAGGTATCAATATGAGAGCTCTGCCTTTCGTCCACAGATTCTCTCATCCTACTGTTGCAACTGTAACAGTCAAGGGAAATGAAAGCTGCCTGGTCGGCCGTGTTCTTGCGGAAGATCTGGAAGGTGAATCCGATCGCGCAAACAGCGAAATGGGTACTGTTCTGACAGAAGAAGATGTAAAAGCAATTGCTGCTGAATTTGAAACAGTTGATATCTACACAGGCATCTATGCACAGCCTGTAAAAGTAAACAACAACAATGTCAACGCCGTTCTGAACTATGGCAACCGTCTGTATGTGATCGCCCGAGCAACAAAGGATGATCTTGATATCACGAATGAAGAAGGTGAACTGCTCGTTTCCCGCTACATCCCTGATATGGAACTGGATGTTCTGACTGTTGCAGGTAAGGAAGCTGTTACAGCAGCTGCTACAAAGGAAGAAGGCGTTACACTGTGGCTTGTCGGTGCAGCTGTTCAGGAAATCTATGTGGAGACAATTGACGGTGCACGTGTCAAGCTGATCGGTATCGATCCGCTCAATGACAAGCATACAATCACAATGAGTGACATGTATGCACTGTATGACTATGAACTGACAATGCTGGATGGTGTCGGAAATCAGGATGACATCGATATGCTTGCCAACAGACGTATCCGTACGGTTGGTGAATTGATTCAGAACCAGTTCCGTATCGGTCTTTCCCGTATGGAAAGAGTCGTCAAGGAAAGAATGTCCATTTCCGAAGTGGCAAGTCTGACACCAAAGCAGCTGACAAATACACGCCCGCTGACTGCTGCAATCAAGGAGTTCTTCTCCTCTTCCCAGCTGTCCCAGTTCATGGACCAGGAAAACCCACTGGCTGAGCTTTCCAACAAAAGACGTATCTCCGCCCTTGGTCCTGGTGGTCTGACACGTGAAAGAGCAAGCTTTGAAGTACGTGATATTCACAACTCTCACTATGGTAGAATCTGTCCGATTGAAACACCGGAAGGTCCGAACATCGGTCTGATCAACTACCTGACAACATATGCAAAGGTCAATGAATACGGCTTCCTGGAAACACCTTACCGTAAGGTGGAAAAGGACGGCACACTGACCAACGAAATCCGCTATATGGATGCAGCTGAAGAATACGATCATGTCATTGCCCAGGTCGATGAAATCGTCGATGGAAAGCTGGTCGGTGATCAGGTGGTTGCCCGTATTGCCGGTGAAACAGTCATGGTTTCAACAGATGAAGTTGACTATGCGGACGTATCCCCTCGTCAGACAGTATCTGTCGCTACCGCATGCGTTCCTTTCCTGGAAAACGATGACGGACACAGAGCTCTGATGGGTGCCAACATGCAGCGTCAGGCCGTACCGCTTCTCAATCCGCATTCTCCATATGTAGGAACAGGTATGGAATATGCTGTAGGCCGTTATTCCGGTGCAGCGTGCGTCGCCACAGCGGAAGGTACAGTCACATATGTGGATGCAAGGACAATCATTACAGAAGATGACAACGGTAAGGAAACCGTTTATCAGCTGACAAAGTATGACCGTTCCAACTCTTCAACATGTCTGAATCAGAAGCCGATTGTATGGCAGGGCGAAAGAGTCAGACCTGGTGACATCCTTGCGGATGGTCCATCCATGGAAAACGGAGAACTTGCACTTGGTCAGAACGTTACAGTAGCCTTCATGACATGGCATGGTTACAACTACGAAGATGCTGTCATCATGTCTGAAAGAATGCAGTCTGAAGACTTCTATACATCTGTTCATATCGAAGAATATGACATTGAATGCCGCAGCACAAAACTCGGTGATGAAGAAATCACACGTGATATTCCGAATGTATCCGAAAGTGCATGCCGTAATCTGGACTCCCGTGGTATTGTCATGGTTGGTGCAGAAGTCCGTGAAGGTGATATCCTTGTCGGAAAGGTCACCCCAAAGGGACAGTCCGAAGCCACACCAGAAGAAAAGCTGCTGCTTGCCATCTTCGGTGAAAAGTCCAGAGAAGTCCGTGATAACTCCCTGAAGGTACCTCATGGCGGTGCCGGTACAGTTCACAGCGTCCGCGTCTTCAACAGAAAAGACAAGGATACAGAACTGGCACCTGGTGTCAATGAAGTCGTCAAGGTCTATATTGTTCAGAAGAGAAAGATTTCTGAAGGTGACAAGATGGCCGGCCGTCACGGTAACAAGGGTGTCATTTCCAAGATCAATCCGGTCGAAGATATGCCATATATGGAAGATGGTACACCGATCGATATCATGCTGAACCCATTCGGCGTTCCTTCCCGTATGAACATCGGTCAGGTGCTTGAACTCCATCTTGGTATGGCAGCCAAGGCATTAGGCGTCAAGTTTGCTACACCGGTATTCGATGGTGTATCCAATGAAGACCTCAGAGACATCATGGCTGAAGCAGGCGTATCTGCCGATGGCAAGTATGTTCTGCATGATGGTATGACTGGTGAAGCATACGATGAACGTATCTCCGTCGGTGTCATGTACATGATCAAGCTGGCGCACATGGTCGACGACAAGCTGCACGCACGTGCAACAGGTCCATACTCATTGGTAACTCAGCAGCCGTTAGGTGGTAAGGCACAGAATGGTGGTCAGAGATTCGGTGAAATGGAAGTCTGGGCTCTGGAAGGCTATGGTGCTGCATATACATTACAGGAAATCCTCACTGTCAAGTCTGACGACATCATGGGTAGAACAAAGACCTATGAAGCGATTGTCAAGGGTAAGGATCTGCCGGAACCTGGTATTCCGGAATCCTTCCGTGTCATGGTCCACGAACTTCAGGCACTGGCTCTGGATGTACGCATGATGGATGATGAAGGCAATGAAATGGATCTCAAGCAGATGGAACAGGAAGAACTCAAGGAAGAAACAACCCTTGATATGTCCCGTCAGAATTACGTCAGCGCTGCAGAAGACATCGATGCTCTGACCATCAAGGATGGCCTGGAAGATGATCTGCCTGAAGAAGCTGCAGTCGTCGGTGTCGACGACATGGACTATGGTGAAGAATAAGGAGGATGCAGTCAGATGAATATCAACAATTTTACGGCGATGAAAATCGGACTCGCCTCACCTGAAAAAATCCGTGAATGGTCCTATGGCGAAGTAAAGAAGCCTGAAACAATCAATTACCGTTCTCAGAAACCTGAAAAGGACGGTCTGTTCTGCGAGCGCATTTTCGGTCCTCAGAAGGACTGGGAATGTGCCTGCGGAAAATACAAGAAGATCCGTTACCAGGGTGTCGTATGTGACCGCTGTGGTGTTGAAATCACAAAGTCTTCTGTCAGAAGAGAAAGAATGGGTCATATTGAACTGGCGGCTCCAGTCGCTCACATCTGGTATTTAAGAGGTATTCCATCCAGAATGTCTCTGCTGCTGAACATCCCACCGAAGCAGCTGGAAGAAGTCGTTTACTTCGTCTGCTGGGTTGTTACGGATCCAGGTGATACAGGTCTTGCATACAAGCAGATCCTGCGTGAAAACGAACTCCGTCATCTGACGGCTGAATACGGTCCTGGCTCCTTCGTGGCACAGACCGGTGCCGAAGCTGTCAGAACCCTGCTCGAACAGGTTGATGTTCAGGCAGAATATGATGGAATCATGAAGGAACTGGAAGGCACAACCGGTGAAAAGCGTAAGAAACTGATCAAGCGTCTGGACACAGTTGAAGCATTCCTGCATTCCGATAACAAGCCGGAATGGATGGTCATGACAGTACTTCCTGTCATTCCACCGGATTTAAGACCGATGTTACAGCTGGATGGTGGCCGTTTCGCCACATCCGATCTGAATGACCTGTACCGTAGAGTCATTACACGTAACAACCGTCTGAAGAAACTGCTGGAACTCGGTACTCCGGCAATCATCGTTCAGAATGAAAAGAGAATGCTGCAGGAAGCAGTAGATGCATTGATTGATAACGGACGTCGTTCCAAGCCGATTACAGGTGCAGGTGGACGTGCGCTGAAGTCTCTGTCTCATTCCCTCAAGGGTAAGCAGGGTCGTTTCCGTCAGAACCTGTTAGGTAAGCGTGTCGACTTCTCTGGCCGTTCCGTTATTGCGATCGGTCCATATCTGAAGATGTGGCAGTGTGGTCTGCCGAAGGAAATGGCATTATCTCTGTATAAGCCGTTTGTCATCAATGAACTTGTCAATCAGCAGATTGCTACAAACCCAAAGACTGCGGAAAGACTGATCAACCGTCAGGATCCACGTGTCTGGGACTGTGTGGAAAAGGTCATTGAAGGACATCCTGTCTTCCTGAACCGTGCACCTACACTGCACAGACTTGGTATTCAGGCATTCTTCCCTCGTCTTGTTGAAGGACGTGCAATCCGTGTTCATCCATTAGTATGTCCAGCCTTCAACGCTGACTTTGACGGTGACCAGATGGCTGTCCATCTCCCACTTGGAGAAATGGCAAGAGCCGAGACAGAAGTACTGATGCTTGGTGCCAATAACATTCTTGGTCCTAAGGATGGTAAGCCGATCGTTACTCCAGGTCAGGACCTTGTTCTTGGTAACTTCTATCTGAACATGGAAGAAAAGGCAGAAGAGTTCTATGCCAAGGCTGATCGTCTGGAAGCACTTGGAGAAAAGGTCGAAGCTGAAAAGTGGAGAAGATATGGTGAAAACGAAGGTCATGTCTTCAAGGATATCAATGAAATCCTGATGGCATATGATACACATGTTGTCCATCTGCACTCCAGAATCGCCGTACCTGCAAATGCAGTCGGCAAGACATGCTTTACGGAAGAACAGAACGGCAAGTATCTGGTTACTACTGTCGGTAAGATCATCTTCAACCAGGCTCTGCCTGCGGACTTCCCATATGTTAATGAAGCCAGTGCAAAAGCACTTGTCGCTACACCGGATTCTGAATTCCTGCCGATGGGCGCTGATATCCGCAAGGAAATTTCTGAACGTCCATTACATGCAGAATTCAAGAAGAAGGACCTGGGAAATCTGATTGCGGCAGTATTTGACAAGTACAAGAACGGTGACGGTTTTGTGGATTCCCACATTACAAGAACATCCGATGTCCTCGATAACCTCAAGGATATGGGTTACCTGTACTCTACAGTGGCAGGTATGACTGTAGCTCTTTCTGATATCAAGGTTGCTCCACATAAGGACGACATGGTTGAAGAAGGTAAGAAGCAGGCTGAAGTACTCAACAGACTCAGAGACAGAGGTCTTCTTACTCCACAGGAATGGGAAGCTCAGTTCTCCAAGCTCTGGTACGATATCAAGGAACACGTCGGTGATACACTGATGGCTTCCTTACCGAGAATGTCACCGATTAACATGATGGCAGTCTCTGGTGCCCGTGGTAACAAGAACCACTTTACTCAGCTTGCAGGTATGCGTGGTCTGATGGCACGTCCTACTCAGTCCAAGTCCAAGACATACCAGCCATCCATTATCGAAGTCCCGATTTACTCTTCTTTCCGTGAAGGTATGACGGTGTCTGAATTCTTCAACGCATCTCATGGTGTACGTAAGGGTCTGACCGATACCGCTCTGAAGACTGCTGAATCCGGTTATCTGACAAGAAGACTTGTCGATGTCGCTCAGGAAGTCGTCATCACAGAAGAAGACTGTGGAACAGAACGTGGTTATCTGATTGACGGATCTGCTGCATATACTGACCAGCTTGGAAACATCAAACAGGATACATATGGTGCAATCTTCGATAACAAGAACGGTTCCATCATTGAATCCATGTTTGACAGACTTGCCGGATATTACACAGCAAGTGATGTCATTCATCCGGAAACAGGTGAACTGCTTGTTGAAGCAGATACATATCTGACAGATGATCTGGCAAGAAAGTGCGCAGATGCTCACGCTCTTGTATATATCCGTAACGTCTTCACATGTGAAGCGGAAAAGGGTATCTGCCGTAAGTGCTATGGCCGTAACATGGCTACAGGCAACCTGGTAGAAGAAGGTGAAGCTGTTGGTATCATGGCTGCACAGGCAATCGGTGAACCAGGTACACAGCTGACAATGAGATCCTTCCACGCTGGTGGTGCGGTAACTGCAGGCGGTGATATCACACAGGGTCTGCCTCGTGTCGAAGAACTGTTTGAAGCACGTACACCAAAGGGTGTCGCAGTCATCTCCAAGATTGACGGTGAAATTACGGATATCCGTGATAACGACACAAATACAGGTCGTATTGTTACTGTTACAAATGAAACAGAATCTGTTGAACACAAGTGCGATAAGAACCAGAATATCCGTGCATGGATGAAGGTCGGCACACAGGTTCACGCAGGTGAAAAGCTGACAGAAGGTCAGATTGCACCAAAGGAACTGCTCGAAGTAGCTGGTGTCAGAGCTGTTCAGGAATATATCCTGAAAGAAGTCAAGAAGGTTTACGCTACTCAGTCCATTGATATCTCCGATAAGCACCTTGAAGTCATGATCAAGCAGATGCTCAAGAAGGTAATCGTCATCGAAAGTGGCGAAACAGGACTGACAGCAGGTCAGACATTATCACTGATCCGTATGAACCAGATCAATGAAGAAGCTCTGGATGAAGGCAAGGCTCCAGCCAAGTTCACACCGATCATGCTTGGTATTTCCAAGGCAGCGGTTGAAACTGACTCCTTCCTGTCTGCAGCATCCTTCCAGGAAACAACACGTGTCCTGACAGAAGCTGCAATCCATGGCAAGGTAGACCATCTGGAAGGTCTGAAGGAAAATGTCATTATCGGTAAGCTGATTCCTGCAGGTACAGGAAGAGACTTTGATCGTGAATCCTCTAGAATGATCAGAGATGTCGCTGATGAACTGGTTGAAATCAGAAGAGAAGCCAACAGAGCTCTTGAAGAAGCCAAAGAAGAAGCAACACGTCTTCCGGATGATGTCCTGGGTGATGTCGACGGACGTGAAGCTGACACAATGGAATAATCCATAACCTATAAAGGTCTCGTTAGTTCGAGGCCTTTTTCATGTAGCATCTTATGTGATTTTTCGACTGCCACGGTCCGATGCAATTCCTGATTCTTACTCGGTTTTTACTTGCGCACCAACCTGCCGTAATAAGAAGAAACAGCCAGGGTCAGTGATTACTTTACAGAGCAGATTGTACTTTTGGAATACGACTGTCAGGATTCACTGACAATGATATCTTAAGCCTCGGCTGATTTTGCCTGATCGATTTTATAATCAGAAAAACTGCAGTCCTTAATTTTGCTTCCTATAAACATCCAGGTGGTGGCTTTATTAGGGGAAGTATGGCACAGGAAGAAGCGTTGTGTCATGAGTCATTTCTGTACAATGTACTGAACGCATTTGACGCAACTTTTTGCGATTATAATCGCACATCATTAGGCGTGATCCTTGTTCTGGATATGTGCATGAAGTTGAGCGATGTATACACAACTACAGATTCAGTAATGGTTTTGCTGTAAAATATAACATTGAATTTTACAACAAAATATTGTACTTTATATATACGAGGAGGTACATGTTAATATGCCAAATATCAAACCAATCTCAGATCTTAGAAACTACAGTGATGTTCTACGTGATGTATCTATAGGAGCTCCTGTGTTTCTGACGAAAAATGGAAGAGGAAGATATGCCATCCTGGATATCCAGGATTATGAGAAAACAGAAGCAACTCTTCACCTCATGAATGAACTTGAAAAAGGACGTAAATCAGGTGAAGTGAATGGCTGGCTGTCATTAGAAGATGTCGAAAAGAAACTGGGTGTAAATAATGAATGAAATCCATTTCTCCCCAGAAGCATTGAATGATTTGGTGAAAATCAAAGAATACATTGAGGAGGATTTACTCAATCCATCCGCTGCTGTAGAGACAATCAAGAAAATTACTAAAAGCCTACGCATCCTGGAAACTTTTCCTCATTCTGGACCTCTATTATCATCCATAGCCGATGTTAACAGCGATTATCGTTTTGTCATTAGTGGTAACTACATCAGTTTTTATCGAGTAAACAATGACGAAGTATATGTGGATCGTATTTTGTATTCTCATCGCGATTATATCCGCATACTATTTGGGGATAATGTCTAACCAATAATCATCATCTACGCACTTCATTCTTAATTATTAGTCTTCCAAATCACGAAAAAAGAACCATGTATTCTTCTGTATACAAAAGACAGATCGATACATGGTTTTCTTCCCTTAGCAACAATATCGGTATCCTGGACCTGCAGTTATAGGACGAAACAGATATGCATAGGCTCTTTTCTCGTCACATACTAGCTTATATATAATAAATAAAAGAAAACTACATTTTGATCTCAACCAGGAATATAATATATACATGCAACAGAAATTCATGATCAGATAGAAGAAAACTGCAGACTCAGTGTTCTGCAGTTTTTTTACTCGAATTGGCTTGCGTACAGCCTGTAATAGTTTTTGTGTGCTTTCATTAAAGATTCATGTGTTCCCTGTTCTACAACATCGCCATGTTCAAGAACCAGAATCAGATCCGCATTCTGAATGGTGGACAGTCGATGTGCAATGACAAAGCATGTTTTATCTTTCATCAGATTACGCATGGCTTTCTGAACTTCTTTTTCTGTATTGGTATCCACGTTACTTGTGGCTTCATCCAGAATCAGCATGTTTGTATCATATAACATGGCTCTTGCGATTGTCAGAAGCTGTTTCTGACCTTTTGAAATGTTACCGCCATCTTCATGAATGATGGTGTCATATCCATCCGGCAGCTGCATGATAAAACTGTGAATATGAGCTGCTTTTGCGGCTGCGATGACTTCATCTTTTGTTGCACCCTGTTTACCATAGGCAATGTTATCATATATGGTCCCTTCAAACAGCCATGTATCCTGTAAAACCATGGCATAGCTTCTGCGCAGACTCTTTCGTGTCAATGTACGTGTTTCATGATCATCCACATAGATGTTACCATCATTGACATCATAGAAGCGCATGAGCAGATTGATGATGGTAGTCTTTCCTGCACCAGTTGGCCCTACAATTGCAATGGTCTTTCCAGCATCTGCTTTCAGATTCAGATTGTGCAGAACGATTCTGTCCTTGAGATATCCAAAGGATACGTTTTCCATACGCACATCTCCTTTGACTTCATCCAGACTGTACGCATCTATGATATCAGCAGTTTCCTCTTCTTCATCCAGCAGGCGGAAGATTCTTTCGCTTGCGGCAAGAGCAGAATAGATTTCATTGAAGATATTGGCAATTTCGTTGATTGGACCGGAGAATTTCCGGGAGTACAGAACAAAACTGGAAATACTGCCAAGACCGACTGCACCATTGAAATACAGAATGGAGCCCCATAAACCGATTAAGGCAAGACCGATGTTGTTGATCAGGCCTACTGTTGGACCGGTAATCATACCAAGACCATCTGCTTTGTAATAGGCATCGGCAGCTTTATGATTGATTTCATCAAATCTTTTACTGACCCCATCTTCATAGGCATAGGCGAGAATGGATTTCTGGCCGGAAAACATTTCTTCTACAAATCCGTTCATCACACCATAGGCATGACTTCTTCTTGCGTACCGTGGTCTTGTATATCTTCCGATTGTACGTGTGAAAATGATTGCTGCAGGGATCGTAATCAGCATGCATACAACAAGCTGCAGTGAGATGGAGCACATCATGATGAATGAGCCTATGACTGTAACAAGGCTGGTCATGACCTGTACGACATCTGTCGCAATACATGTCGTAACAACATCAATGTCATAGCTGACACGGCTGATGATGTCACCTGCCTGATTCTGATCAAAATAGCGGACAGGCAGTTTCATCAGCTTTTCAAAGATGTCCTGTCGCATCTGAAATCCGATCTTTCTGGAGATACGGATCATGGATATGTTGACAATGAAATTGAGAATGTTGCTGAAGATGTATACAGCGAGCATCAGTTTGACATAGTGATATACCGTAGGAAAATCAACTTTACCAGCTCCTGCTTCCACAGCGGTAATTGCTTTACCGGCAAACTTTGGGCCAAGCAGATTACCGATATTGGAACAGATCGCAAATACGATGCATACGAGAATCAGCAGTCTGAAATCACTGGTGTAGTGAAATATACGGGCAAGTGCCTGTTTCGTATTCTTCGGTTTTTCTTTCTTTTTACCATTATCTCTATGCATGCTTTTTACCCCTCACTCAATTCACCCATCTGACTTTCGTAGATGTTGCGATAGTAGTCACAGCTTTCAAGCAACTGGCTGTGTGTGCCATGACCGATGCATCTGCCATCTTCCAGTACAAGAATCTGATCTGCATTCTGGATGGAACTGACACGCTGCGCAATCATGATCAGCGTGGAATCATTGTGATGCTCCGCAATGGCTTTTCTTAACAGTGCATCTGTCTTATAATCCAGCGCACTGCTGGAATCATCCAGAATCAGAATATCCGGATTACCCGCAAGAGCCCTGGAAATCAGAAGTCTCTGTTTCTGACCACCTGACAGATTGGCACCTTTGATATCAGCCTTATAGTCCAGACCTTCTTTCAGCTGTGATATGTATTCATATGCCTGCGCATCCTGGATTGCCGTAGAAAGCTGTTCGTCGCTTAAGTTTCTTCCAAACAGAATATTTTCTTTCAGAGTATCGTTGAAAACAATATCGTTCTGAAATACGGAACCAAACAGACTGTGCAGTTCATCCTTTTCATAACTGCGTACATCTTTTCCGTTGATGTATACAGCTCCTTCATCCGCATCATAGAAACGCATCAGAAGATTGATGATCGTAGTTTTGCCACAACCGGTAGGACCGATAATACCAAGGGTTCCACCTTTTGGCATTGTGAAGTCAATATCGCTCAGGCAGTTTTCCATGTCTTTATTGGACTGCTGTTTCCGATAGGAAAAGCTGACGTGATCGAAGTGAATGTAGGCATCAGATGAATCTGGTTCCGTATCAATGATGACCTTTGGCTCATCTTCTGCAGCAAGGACAAGTGCGATTCGATCTGCAGAGGCGGATGCTTTGGATGTCATCATGAAAATACGGTTGAGTGCCATGACGCTCATCATGATCAGATTGAAGTAGGTCAGGAATGCCAGAATGACACCTGGTTTCATCAGACCGGCATTAACTCTGTACGCCCCGATCAGCACAACTAAAGTCAGACCGATATTCAGACTCAGCTGCATGGATGGGCCAGGAATTGCCATGAATGTATTGGCCTGCATATCCTGGTCTGTCATCTTCTGATTGATATCACGGAAGCGTTCCGTTTCATACTCCGTTTTGGATAATGCCTTGATGACACGGATTCCTGTGATGTTTTCTCGTAATACTCTTGTTACGTCATCCAGTCTTGTCTGTACTTTGTTGTAAAGAGGGATACCACGTCTGGATACGGAAAGTACGACAACAAGCAGAATCGGAACCATAATACACAGAATACTGCTTAATACAGGATCGATTGTAAGAGTGACAATGATCCCACCAACAAGCATGATCGGTGCACGCACACAGATGGTCTGAAATGCCTGTGCAAAGGACTGAACGTTATAACTGTCACTTGTCATACGGCTTGTAAGACTTGGCAGACCGAATGCATCAAACTGACTGCCGGAAAGATTGATTGTCTTATCAAAAAGATCCTTTCTGACATTGTAGGAAATATGATGTGCATTGTTGACGGCCTTCCTGTTGGCAAGGATATTGAAGATCCAGCACAACAGTGCTGTAAAGATCATTGCGATACCCCAGAAGATCACATAAGTGAGATTTCCGGAAGGAACAACATGATCGATCATATGTTCCAGGATATACGGCAATGCAAGTTCAAAGAATGTCGCAATCAGCTTCAGAAACATCGAAAGGCAGATGGCTGAAGCAAAGGTTTTCATATATCTGAAAATCAGCTGCATGTTTTTCCCTCACTTTCATTCATGTGTTCATACCATTTGGATAACAGCTTTTCCAATGTCTGTTTTTCCTCATCTGTAAAACATTCCAACAGAGCATCTCTTTGCCTGTGGTGCTTTTCTCTGCAGGCAAGAGTAAGCTCAGTACCTTTATCACTCAGATCAATGACAGTGACTCTTCGATCGTTTTCCGGGCGTGATTTGATGATCAGTCCGTTTTCTTCCATCTTCGACAGTGTTTCACTGAGTGTTGCCTGCCGGATATTCATTTTTTCCAGCAGTTCCTTCTGTGTCTGCGGTCCGTTTCTGTGCAGTGTACGCAGTATTTCCGATTGTGAGCTCTTACCACCACACATCTTTGAATGGATAATGGCATGGCATCTGCGGAACAGACGCATGATTCTCATATTCTGATCCAGTTCTTCCATAATGATTCCCCCATGAACTGCATTATACACCAAAATACTTAGGTACCTATATAATTTTAGAATCTGGAACAGAACAGGGATCAGTTGTATCATCTGATATTCGGTTGTAATATGTCGATTACTTTGCATCACCTGACACGGATTCGGTGATTTGTACAGCAAAGTGTCTTCTGTGTTCCTCTACAAGGTAAGGGCTGTTTTGGCAGCAGATTCTTTTTCCAGCTTCATCATTCTGAATGCCAGAACACCTTCTTTGATTTCTGAATTCAGTTTCAGATCAAAGATCTGCTAATTACACAACCATATAGGATGGCAGTGTGTCGTGGGTGTGCTGGATACACGGAGTATCCTTTCGACTTTGTACTGAAACATAAATCATATATGCTTGGCAGTTATGTAAAAGTATGACATTGACTGAAGTCATGCTATAATGAAATGCATGAAAAAAGGGTTATTTATCACATTTGAAGGACCTGATGGAAGTGGTAAGACCACGGTTTCCAAAGCAGTGAGTGAAAAACTGCTTTCTGAAGGATATCAGGTCAGATATACAAGAGAACCAGGAGGTTCTGCCATCTCTGAAAAGATCAGAGATATTATTCTGGATCCTGCCAATACGGAAATGGATCCCCGTACGGAAGCACTCCTTTATGCAGCAAGCCGTCGTCAGCATCTGGTTGACATTGTATTGCCGCTGATTGAACAGGGAGTAACCGTGATTTCAGATCGCTTTGTGGATTCTTCCATTGCCTATCAGGGATATGGAAGAGGTATTGGAGCAGAAGAAGTGTTCTCCATCAATGCATTTGCGATTGAAAATCACATGCCGGTAAAAACTGTTTTTCTCAATGTCAATGCAGAAACAGGTCTTGCCAGAATACAGGCAAACAGAGCGGTTCTGGACAGACTGGACGCGGAGAGTGAAGAGTTCCACAAGCGTGTATACGATGGCTATCAGAAGGTCATTGCACAGTATGGCGATCGTATGATTGTTGTGGATGCGTCCAGGGATGTTCATGAAGTCATCGCGGAAGTATATTCCATCGTGAAAGGACTTCTGGATGATTAGGGATCTGCTGAAGGAAACACAGCCGATCGTTTACCATGCATTGGATCACGCAGTGCGTGAAGACAGAATTTCCAGTGCGTGGCTTTTTTCCGGTCCTTCCGGTACACCGAAATATGAAGCGGCGATTCTGCTGGCGCAGTCCATTTTCTGTGAAAGCGGGGGACAGCTGGCATGTGAAACATGTAATACATGCCGCAGGGTCAAAGAGGGACTGTATACGGATCTGCTGATTCTGGATGGAAGAGAGAATACCATATCCAAGGAGATGGTGGACAGCCTGCAGGAACGGTTTTCCAAAACAGCAGTGGAAAAAAACGGACAGAGAGTCTATATCATCCGCAACTGTGAAAATGCTACAGTGGCAGCACAGAATTCCATGCTCAAGTTTCTGGAAGAACCAGGTGACGGGATAACAGCCATACTGATTACCGATAACATCAACAGAATGCTGCCGACCATTCTTTCCAGATGTACACTGCTCCCTTTTGTGCCGATGCCTGCTGAAAGACTTTGTCGGGCTGCAGTGGAAAAAGGTTTTGATGAAAAGGATGCAGTTCTTGTATCTCATTTCGTAAAGAATGAAGAGGATCTGGAAAAAGTATGGGATGAAAAGAAGAATGCGCCATCCGCACTTTATCAGCATATTATCCTGATGGTGAAGCAGTTTCTGAATACGGATGGAGAAACAAGGCTTTATCTGAGTGCAGATTTTGAATCCAGCTATCTTTCATCATTAAAGGATACAGCGAAGGCAAAAAAGGAGAATCTGTTTCTTCTGAGCGGGTTCTATGAAGTTCTGATGTGGTATTGCCGCTGCGTACTCAAGGGGGCTAAAGAAGGTCCGTTGTGGTTTGAAAAGGCAGTGGAGCAGTGCCGTTATGATACAAAGCAGCTGACACAGCTGCTGTCCATCCTGAATGAACAGCAGGATGCATGCAATAAATACAATGATCTGGGTCTTGTCTTCTATCAGACATTATTCAGAGTGGAGGAATACAGACTATGAGTGAAATGGAAGAAAAGGTAACGGAAGAACAGGTGCACTACCCATATGCGGTCGTGATCCGTTTCCGTGGTGAAGGAAAACCATATTCCTTTGGGGCATATGATGATGACTACCATAAGGGAGACTGGGTTGTTGTGGAAACACAGCAGGGACAGGAAATGGGGGAAGTTCAGTCGGATGCCATGAAGACGGAACTTGTCTGTGTCCATATGCCGAACAAACCTGTACTGCGAAAGGCAACCCGTCGTGACATGGATGATTATCACAGCAATATGGTGGCTGAAAAACGTGCTTTTGCGATCTGTAATGATAACATCCGGGAACTTGGACTTGATATGAGACTTCTTTCAGCCTCCTATACGCTGGACCGTTCCAAGGTGCTGTTTGTATATGTAGCGGATCAGAGAGTTGACTTCAGAGAACTGCTGAAGCGTCTTGGTTCCAGCCTGCACTGCAGAATTGAACTACGTCAGATCGGCGAAAGAGACAAGGCAAAGATGTTCGGTGGGATCGGTACCTGTGGTATGGAATGCTGCTGCAGCAGATTCAAGTCCCATTTTGATGTCATTTCCATCAATATGGCAAAGAATCAGCTTCTCGCACTGAATACGGAAAAGCTTTCCGGTATGTGTGGAAAACTGAAATGCTGTCTGAAATATGAAGATGATCAGTATAAGGAAGCAATTGAAGGTCTGCCGAAGATGAATTCCCAGGTGGAATATGAAGGTGAGATCTATCGTGTCACCTCCATCAATATCATGTCGTCCGAGGCAAAACTGCAGAATCCGGATTCCGTTGTATTCATTTCCCTGGACGATCTGAAAAACAAGACGATCTCCCGTAAGGGTGTGACAATGAAGCCGAAGAATCCTGAAGAGGGCGGTAGAAAACACATCAAAAAGACAACCGTTCTGACAAACCGTGAGGACCCGAAGAAGGCAAATCATGTCAGCTATGATCTGGAAGCTCCATCACCAGCTGAGCCGAAGAAGGAAGTCAGAACTTTCTCCTCCCGTAAGCCAAAGGGTGAGCAGATGGATAAAAAGCAGAACAGTGAACGTAAGCCGAATCCATCGAAGGACCGTTCCCGCAACACCGGCAATAACCGCAGACGTCCGGAACCGAAACCTACAGGTAATGTGACGGTCAGAACATTCGGTAAAAAGAAAAAGGAAGAGACAAAGTGAACCGGCAGAAATCGTTTGAAAATGAGCAGTCCACACTGTATCTTGTCCCGACCCCGATCGGCAATCTTTCGGAAATGAGTCCTCGTGCTGTGGAAGTGCTGAACAGTGTGGATGTGATTGCATGTGAAGATACAAGAACAAGCGGTACACTGCTGAAGCATTTTGATATTCATGCAAAACTGATTGCCTGTCATAACTTCAATGAGGAAAACAGTGCCAAAGGCATTCTTTCCCTGTTGGAGGAGGGGAAGAATGTCGCATTGATTTCAGATGCCGGGTATCCTTTGATCAATGATCCCGGACAGAGAGTTGTCAGCGACGTGACAGAACATGGATTCAATGTCGTACCGGTATCAGGGCCAAGCGCCTTTCTTAATGCGCTTGTCGCATCCGGACTGGTTGCACAGCCGTTTCTGTTTGTCGGTTTCCTGCCACAGGGAAATGGGGATAGAAAAAAGAAACTGATGGAATACAGGGACTATCCGATGACTATGATTTTCTATGAGGCACCACACCGGATTGACCGTATGCTTCGCACCTGTCTGGAAGTGCTGGGAGATCGAAAGTGCACACTTGCCAGAGAACTGACAAAAAAACATGAGGAATTCATCCGTGGAACAATCAGTGAAGTACTTTCCATTGTGGATGAAATCCGTGGTGAAATGGTAATCGTTGTGGAAGGAAAGCAGGAATCTGAACAGGATAGACCACAACAGGAAGATATTCTTTCCATGGTAAATGCCCGGATTCAGGAAGGCATGTCCACAAAAGATGCCATCCGATCTGTTGCCCAAGCAGCAGGTTTATCTAAAAATGAGGTTTATGACCTTGTTGTTTCACAAAAACAGTAAATATTTGATATACTTATTCTTGCAGCAGGAGGATACAGAAAATGTTTGATGATCCTAAAATCGTAAAATTAATCATAATCGCCCTGGTCGGCATCATTGTTGTGCTTACAATCGCGGTCATCTATCTTGCGATTAAGAAGAACACCTATTATGTAGATGAGGACGGAGAAGAAATTACATCTTTTTCCACAAAGAAAACACCTGAGCCGGTGGTTGAGGCTCCGGTTGTAGAAGCAGCCGTACCGGTACAGCCATTAAGAGGGTTGGAACTGGATGATGAAGAAAGTGAAGAAGGCGGAACATTGGAAGTGCCGATGACATCCAGGCCGGCAGAAATCACATCTGTTGAGCTGACAGTCACAGTAGAAGATGAAACATCTTCACAGACACTGACATCCTTCCCATGCATGGTGGGAAGAGAAACATCCTGTGGACTGGTCATCAGTGAGCCTGCGGTATCCCGCAAACATGCACTGCTAGTCAGTGAAATGGGAGGGCTCTATATCGAACCTGTATCCGAACATAACGGAACATTCGTTAACGGAATCAGACTTTCTTCACAGGGAAAATCCAGAGTATACGAAGGCGATCGTATTTCTCTTGGCAGAGCTGAGATTGTCATTGGTACAATCCATCATTAATCGTCAGTAAGTGGAAAGAGTACAGATCAGTGTTATTTGTGCTCTTTTATTATATCTAAGGGAGAGAATACAAGATGAATATCAATGATTTGTTACATGGATTCAGGGTGTTATCCATTCAGGAATGCAGAGATACAGGCGGAGTACTGATCCGCATGGAACATGAAAAAAGCGGTGCCCAGTGCATTTATCATGACCGTAAGGATGTCAACAAGACATTTGCGATCACATTCAAGACACTGCCATCAGACAATACAGGTGTATTCCATATTCTGGAACATTCCGTGCTGAACGGATCCAGGAAATATCCTGTCAGAGAACCGTTTGTGGAACTGCTGAAGGGAAGTCTGCAGACATTTCTGAATGCATTTACCTATCCGGATAAAACAATGTATCCGGTATCTACAAGAAATGATCAGGACTTTCTGAATCTGATTTCCGTCTATATGGATGCCGTACTGCATCCTGCCATCTATGAAAACCCGAATATTTTCTATCAGGAAGGATGGCATCATGAAATCAGAAGTGCTGAGCAGGAGCCGGTATACAAGGGGGTTGTCCTTAATGAAATGAAGGGGGCATACAGTTCAGTGGATGAAGGAATTGTGAATACATTGAATCATATCATGTTCCCGGACAACTGCTATCAGTATGAATCCGGAGGAAATCCGGAAGAGATCACGGATCTGACCTATGAGAAGTTTCTGGAAACACATCAGAAGTATTACCATCCATCCAATGCAAGAATCTGGTTGGATGGAACAATGGATCTTGACAGAGTACTGAAACTGCTGGATGAGGAATATCTGTGTGAATATGACAGACAGAACACGGACTTTACCATTGCGATGCAGAAGGAAGTGGCACCGGAGGTGAAGACTTTTGAATATGAACTGGGCAGTGATGAAGATGAGAAGAACAGGACACAGATTGCCTTCGGCAGAATTGTATCCACATTTGATCAGAGAAAAAAGAATATGGCATGGTCTGTTCTTTCTGCCATTCTTGTTGCCAGCAATGAATCCCCACTGAAAAAGGCGATTCTGGAAAAAGATCTTGGTCAGGATGTGGAGCTGGAACTGTTTGATGGTATACAGCAGCCATGGGCAGTACTGTGTGTCAGAAATACAGAGCAGAAGAAACTGGATGAAGTCAGAAATACCATTGTATCCTCTGCACGTGATCTTGTGGAAAACGGACTTGATCATGATCAGATTATTGCCTGCCTGAACCAGATGGAATTCAAATACAGAGAAAGACATGAGCCTGCCGGTCTGATGTATGGTCAGAGGGCGATGGATACATGGCTGTATGACGGGGATCCGATGCAGAATCTGAATATCGGACATCTGTTTGATGAACTCCGCAGGGATGTCAGCAGTCATTACTTTGAAGATGTTCTGGCAGAATTCCTGTTACAGGATGATTTTGTGACAGTTGTTGCGGTTCCTTCCCGTACTCTTGGCGAAAGGCGAGTTGAAAAAGAAAAGGAAAAACTGCGGGCATGGAAAGAAAATGAGCCGGATCTTTCCGCAGTGATAGAAAAAAATCTGGCATTGGATGCGTGGCAGAAGCAGGGAGATACGGCAGAACAGCTTGCTACACTGCCCCACCTGTCCTTATCGGATGTCGGTGAAAAACCGTTTGTACTGGAATGTGAAGAAAGAACAATCAAAGGGATTCCGGTCTATCTGCATCCATCTGAAGATTCCGGTATTGTGTACATGAATCTGTATTTCTCACTTGCAGGTATCACAAAAGAATATCTTCCTTCTCTAGCCTTCTATACAAGTCTGTTCATGAATCTGAGAACCAGGAAATCCACACTGGAACAGCTGCAGCAGAAAATCCGCAGGGATATCGGTACATTATCGTTCTTTGTGGATGCCTATACACCGGAAGGCACAAAGGATGCATGTATTCCGGTTCTGGGAATCAGCTGTTCCGTATTAAAGGAAAAAGTGGACAGTGCAGTGTCCATCATTGATGAAATCATTCACGAAACCGTATATGACAAAGATACGATTCTGCCACTGCTGAAGCAGGATAATGAAGAATTCCGTCAGAGCATGATTTCCAATGGACATGCCCTTGCGGCAAGAAGAGCCGGTGCACATTACTGTGCGGAGGGTGTATTCAGGGAATATGTCAATGGATACTCTTCCTACGTCTATGAGAAAAAACTGGAAGAACAGTACGAAACACTGTCAGATGAATTTGTACAGGAATGCGGCTTATATACAGAAGTGCTGTTTTCCAGAAACCGGATGACAGCTTCCATTACCGGGGAAGAAAACCTGCCGATCATTGAAAAAATGACTGCGTGCATGTCTGATCTGGATGGGATGCGTGCCAGAGTACATTACCCGTATCTGACAGAAAAGAAGGAATATCTTTCTATTCCAGGCGGTGTATCGTACTGTGTCATGGCAAACAACAGTCTTTCCATGGAAAGAAAGCCGGATACGAGAATGAATGTCATATCCCATCTGCTGACATATGACTGGTTATGGTCTGAAGTTCGTGTCAAAGGTGGTGCCTATGGAACGGGCATGAGCTGTTCCGGTACTGGTATGATGCAGGCATATTCCTATCGTGATCCGGATGTGCTGAATTCCATGCGTGCCTTTAAAGGATGTGGAGAATATCTGAAACAGCTTGTGGAAGAAGGAACAGATCTGACACAGATGATCATCGGTACGATCGCTGAGGCAGAACCGTTACTCTCACCAAATGCCGCAATTCGTGTGGCGGATGTATGGAAATTCCGTCAGGTGGATGATGAAACACGCTGTGCCAACAGAAAAAAGCTGTTATCCATGAAGACAGAAGATCTTCTGGAGTTTGCAGATCTGTTTACAGATGGGTTTGCGGATGCATGTATCTGTGTTGTCGGAAGTGAAGAAACAGGTAAACTGCTGGAAGGATTTACAAAAATCAATCAGTAAACAATAACAGATTACAGGAAATGGAGGTGGTACCCGTGTAATACAGGATACCGGGAAAAATGACGATAAAAGAAAGGGGACTTATGAAAAAGGAAAGATTTGATTCACGTTTCAGCATGGTCATGTACTTTCTGAAAGGATCCATCGGATACTTTGTACTGTTTATTCTTTTTGCATGTCTTGTATCCTTGCTCGATCTGATCAATCCGAAGATCATTTCCTATACCGTCGATACGGTACTTGGGGATGATCCTGGTACATTACCACTGCTGATTGAAAATATGCTTGTTCCACTTGGTGGGACAGCCTGGCTGAAAGAGAATCTGTGGGCAGTGGCGTCAGCCGTCATGGCAGTGGCACTTGCTGGTGCAGTATGCCGCTATTTCTTTCAGTATCTCAATGGTGTGGGCTCAGAAAAACTGGTCCATAACATGCGTAACAGACTCTTTGATCACATTCTTCATCTGCCGTTTTCATGGCATTCAGAAAACCATACCGGTGATATCATCCAAAGATGTACATCGGATGTGGAAACGATCAAGATGTTTCTGTCAGAACAGCTGACACAGCTGTTCCGTGTCATTGTATTAATCGGGATGGCACTGTATTTCATGTTCAACATGAATGTACGTCTGACTCTGGTAGTTGTGGCATTCATTCCTGTGATTGTCGGATACTCTCTGTACTTCCATACAAAGATCGGTGATCAGTTTGAAAAGGTGGATGTGGAAGAAGGCAAGCTCTCCGCCATCGCTCAGGAAAACCTGACAGGTGTGCGTGTTGTCCGTGCCTTTGGCGCAGAAGCCTACGAAAGGGCCAGATTTGAAAAACAGAATTCCTACTATACGGATTTCTGGGTCAGACTGATGAAACTGATGAGTGCATTCTGGACATCGTCTGATCTTGTATCCTATCTGCAGCTGCTGGCTGTCATGGTATATGGCACAGTGTTATGTGTGGAAGGTGAGATTTCCGTAGGTACATTTATCGCATTCAATTCCTATACCGCCATGCTGATGTGGCCGATCCGCTCACTTGGAAGAACCATCGCCAACATGTCAAAGGCAGGTATTTCCATTGATCGTCTGCGTTATATCATGAATGCCGAAACAGAAGAGGATCATGGTGTCTGCGCAGATGTCAACATGCATGGGGATATTGTCTTTGATCATGTCAGCTATCAGTATGAAAACGGATCCAAGGATATTCTGCAGGATGTTTCCTTTACCATTCCAGGCGGAAAGACCATCGGTATTCTTGGTGGTACTGGTTCTGGTAAAAGTACACTGATGTACCTGCTTGACCGCCTTTATGAACTGCCACAGGGCAGTGGTACCATTACCATCGATGGTACGGATATCCGTGATATTCCTTTATTCTATTTAAGAGAAAACATCGGTATGGTATTGCAGGAACCGTATCTGTTCTCGCGGACACTGGAAGAAAACATTGCGATCGCCAACAGAAGTGCCGGACATGAGGATGTTCTGAAAGCAAGCAGAACCGCCAGTCTGGATCATGCGGTATCTCACTTTAAGGAAGGGTATCAGACATTTGTCGGTGAAAGAGGTGTTACTCTTTCCGGTGGACAGAAACAGAGAACAGCAATTGCACAGATGCTTGTCAGAAAAGCACCGGTCATGATCTTTGATGATTCTCTGTCAGCTGTTGATGCAGAAACTGATGCAAAGATCCGCAATGCATTAAAAAAGAGTACAGGGGACAGTACGGTAATCCTGATTGCCCATCGTATTACAACATTAATGAATGCTGATGTGATTGTAGTTCTAGAGGATGGAAAGGTTGCTGAGATCGGCAACCATACACAGCTGATGGAAAATCATGGAATCTATCGACAGATCTATGATCTGCAGTCAAGAAATATGGAAACGGAGGTCATCGCATGAGTGAAGAAAAAAGCAGATATGATGTAAAGCTTCCGTTATTCGGTATTCCACGTGTTCTTCCTTATTTGAAGGGACATAAGAAGATATTTGTATGGATGATCATCACAACAGCACTGGCATCCGTGATTGACTCGGTATATCCACTGTTCAACCAGTATGCCCTGAACCATTTCATTGCTCGACATACACTGGATACGATTGTGATCTTTACACTTGGGTATATCGTGATGATCATTGCCCAGTGTCTTCTCAATTTTGTGTCTTGTTTCTTCTGCGGAAAGATCGAAATGAACATCAACAAGGATCTGCGTAATGCCAGTTTCAATCATCTGCAGGAACTGTCTTTTGCCTACTTCAACCAGAACAATGTCGGCTATATTCATGCAAGAGTCATGTCAGATACCGGCAGAATCGGAGAAATGGTATCCTGGATTCTGATGGATACCCTGTATCAGGTAACCTATCTGATCTTCGTGTTTGTCAATATGTTCCTGATTGAACCACGTCTGGCATTCCTGCTGGCACTGGTTGTACCGGCGGGTGTGCTGATCTCCATGTTCTTTCAGAAGCATCTGGTTGTTCTCAACCGCAAGGTAAGAGAAATGAATTCCACCATTACAGGTGACTTCAATGAAGGTATTACCGGCGCAAAGTCTATCAAGACCATGGTCATTGAAGACAGGATCAATGAGGACTTTGATGAAGATACATCAAAGATGGAAGAGATCTCCATCACAACAAGAAGATACAGAGCACTGTTTATTTCTCTTGTGTCCCTGATGTCTTCTGTTGCTTTGGCACTGGTATTATGGAAAGGTGGCTCTCTGACATTGCAGAAGGTCATTCTGATCGGTACGTTGTCCGTATTCATGTCCTATGCGATTAATATGCTGGAGCCGGTTCAGAATATCATCGGTAATATTTCCGTACTGATCTCCACACAGGTTAATATTGAGCGACTGACAAATCTGCTCAATGAAAAATCTGATGTGGCTGACAGTGAAGAAGTGATTGAAAAATATGGTGATACATTCCACCCAAAGAAGGAAAACTGGGAACCACTGCATGGTGATGTGGAATTCAAGGATGTATCCTTCCGATATCCGGATGGAGAAGAAATGGTACTGGAAAACTTCAATCTGGTTGTACCGCAGGGTACCAATGTAGCCATTGTCGGGGAAACCGGAGCAGGCAAGTCCACTCTGGTCAATCTGGTATGCAGATTCTTTGAACCGACAAAGGGGCAGGTACTGATCGATGGCAGAGATGCGCGGGAAAGATCCCAGTTATGGCTGCATTCCAATATCGGTTATGTCCTGCAGACACCACATCTGTTTTCCGGTACAGTCAGAGACAACCTGCGCTATGGAAATCCGGATGCGGATGATGAAACCATTTGGAATGCGCTGAAGCTTGTCAATGCGGAAGGTGTCATTGCGAAAATGGATAAAGGACTGGATTCAGAAGTAGGAGAAGGTGGCGATCTGTTATCCACAGGTGAAAAACAGCTGCTGTCTTTTGCCAGAGCAATTCTTGCAGATCCAAGAATCCTTGTATTGGATGAAGCAACTGCATCCATTGATACACTAACGGAAAAAGCAATTCAGGATGCGATCTTTACTGTGATCAAAGGAAGAACATCCTTTGTCATCGCACACAGACTTTCCACCATTGTGGATTCCGATGTCATCCTTGTCGTAAAGGATGGTAAGATCATTGAACGTGGCAGACATACAGAGCTGATGGCAGCCAGAGGTTATTACTATCAGCTGTATACACGCCAGTATGAAGAAATGGTTACCAATATGGTGGCATAAACAACACAAAGGGGCAGAGAGAATCTGCCTCTTTTGTAATAAGACATAAAACAT
>JAEDEK010000031.1 GCA_016293365.1 Bulleidia sp.
TCTGTGCACCGAAGATATGGCGGAAAAACAAATCCTGGTACGTGCGTTTTGTGATAGTGTTTTTCTTTTTCATAAATGAACCTCCACTATAACTGATACACGGAGATTCTGTTTTCCATGAAAAAACTGACAGATCAATTCAGTTTTTTCGTGCAGATGCCTTCAGAACAAGAATACGATCTATGTGGTCTGTTTTTCTTGCACGATAGGCATAGGCAGCAGATTCAAAACAGATATACAGATCATCTTCTTCCAAAGCCGCTTCTTCTGCCATTGGTGGAAGGATACCTGTCTGTCTGGCATTGGAGTTTGTAAGATCCTTCATACCGATATCGTCCTGCTGCTGATCAAAAAGAAGTATTTTCGATGGATTCGCAGATCCATAGGATCGCAGTATGACAGTTGTATGATCATTTCTTGCATAGCCCTGCATACCACCATTAATCAGTTCTTTCATGGTAGGCATGGCTGTACTGTCTGGTTCATCCGCATTTGCCTTATCCACATTCGGGTATAACAATAGATCCCCTTGCGCTGTCATATCAAAACGCTGAACCGTAAATTCACCACTCATATCCGTGGAAAAATAGCCGATGTACAGTGCATGATCTGCATACGTCATAAACGATGCTCTTTTCTGTGATTTGATCGGATAGTTTTTCGTAAAGACAATCGGTAAACCGGAAGAAAAATCATAAGCTTCCAGATCTGCCAGAGAAAAACCTCTGACGTAGGCATAGCCGGTCTGATCATCATGACAGCATACCCAGATGAAATCATGATCACTGTCATAGGTAACAGAACCGACATGGCTCATATCAAAAAGAACAACTGTTTTGACAAATGCATGCGTATCACGATCCATGACCTGGATAACGGAATGATGCTTCCCTGTATGACAATAGGCACTGACCAGCACATAATCCTGTGTAACAGCTACACCCTGGGGTGTCATGGACGTACAGTTGGATGGTCCAGCTGTATTGTCATTCCAGTCTTCAAGCGTAACGGAAGATTTCAGACCAGGAATCACATAACTGTCAGCTGTGACCTGTTCAAGATCATAATGATCTGCAAGCCATGAATAATTCTGCAGCACTTCTGTAATCTGCTGGTCAGTATAAAGCGGCTGGTCTGATGTATGTTCCATAAAAGATGGCAGTTCATATGTACCATGCCATGTATAGGCAATCCACGTTTCTCCACCAAGCAGAAAATACCATCCGCAGATGGCACAGATCAGGATGGCAGGCACACACAGTATGCAGAATATAACTTTTCTGTACTTCGAAAACATGTTCTTTATTTTACAACGAAACAGATCATCTTCCAATGATCACTCATTCAGATCTATTTCAAAATACCGGTAGTCATTACCTTTTTCCTGTAAAATTGTCTGTATATACACCCACGTGTATGGATCAGCTTCCTTCCATCTGTTCTGTATCTCTTCATCCATCGATACTTCCCTGAGATCTCCGGAAAAATAGGCACAGTTAAGCTGCATGTAGGCATTCAGAAGATCTTCATCTGCCATTCCTTCCTCTTTCCTGTTTTTCCCGCATTCGAAAAAAAACTGACGTGCATACCAGGAAAAGTCATCATATCCTTCCTGATGACTGTCTTTTGCCCATTTTGATACATCCAGACTTTCAGAATGATAGCTGAGATGGTGATTGTTGATTGTAATGACACCATACTGCAGCGGTGATACCGGTAAAGCAGATACCGTACACTCCATCAGGGAATCCTTCTTTGTCTGATGCTGGATATGAATATGACCGGAAAGATTCAGTCTGACACCATACTGGTCGAAAAGATCAATCACAGACTGGGCATTGCTGATGATGAAGCCGTCTTTAAATAAGGACTGCTGCAGCAGATTCTGATGTGTGACACTGATGACATCCACACCCACTCTTCTGCTTTCCTGTAATACTTCTTCCAACCATACAAGGGTATCCTGTGATACGGCATTATCGATGGAAGAGGCATTGACATCCAGCAGTAACATCCATGTATCTGTGTCTACCTGACACACATAGGAAAAGGAATCGTTATCCCGATACAATGCCTCATCTATGCCAAACATGTCATACTGTCTGAAGAAATCATTTCTGCTGATACTGCCTGTAAAAAGTACTTCATCCCCTTCATATTTTCTGGCATATGAATTTTCAATATCATGATTGCCGGGAATGACGCATACCTGTATTCCACTTTCTTCAATCATAGACAGCTTTTTACATAGCATTTCATGTGAAATCTTTTCTCCATTAAATGTCAGATCACCAGACAGTACAACCAGATCAGGATGTATCGATATGACTTCCTGTACGAAGGTATCTGTGATCTCTTCAATAAACGGCATGTATTTGCCGTCGGCATTGCCGACCACTCTTAAAAAAGCATTGCCATGATCATACAGCCGATCGCTCAGATAATGCAGATCTGAAGCAATGACAATGACAGTACCATCATTTCTGCTGCAGCAAAGGCAGCAGATGGAAAGAAACAGACATAACACACATCGAATCATTGTTTTAATCATGCCATTATGGTGACATAGAACCATTTTGATGTCAAAAAAAACTGCCACGCATGATGCATGACAGTAAACAGATCAGATTGCAGCTGTACTGCGGCTTTCCCATCCTTTAAACAGACGGCGCAATACAACAGAAGAAACGATTGCCAGAATGAATTCGGCACAGAACTGTGCAAAGCCAAGTCCATATAACGGCCAGATCGCATTGAGCAGAAACAGGAATGGTATTTCCAGAATAATCTTTCTTGCGATGGCAAACAGCAGACTCATTCTGCCATAGCCAGTAGCCTGGAATACACCGACACCGACAAAGTCAATTCCGATAAACGGCATTGCCAGTGCAAAGCCCTTCAATACAACAGCACCGATCGCGATAACATCCGGATTTTCAATGAAGCAGGAAATCAGGAAGTCAGAACATGTTACATAGAAGATACATGCAGCAATCAATGCACAGGCGGTCATCTTCAATGTCTTGTATGTTGCCTGTTTCATTCTTGTAATATTGCCGGATGCATAGTTATAGGAAACAAGAGGCATAACACCCTGGCTTAACCCCATGACAAGACCAAAGCAGATATTACTTAAACGGAATGATATACCGATTGCCGCAATGGCAGTTGCACCAAAGGCAGCAGCAAAGTTATTGAGAATGGTCTGTCCGACAACATTCAGTATGTTCTGAATGGAGGCAGGTACACCAACACCTGCAATTCCCTTGAGGATATAACCTTCAAAGGTAACTCTGCGTGGATTGAGGGAAACAATCGTCTTACCGCGTTTACGGATGAGCACCAGCTGGATGAAATACAGGAAGGCAAAACAGTTGGAAATAAATGTTGCAAGACCTGCACCTTCTACGCCCATTCCAAGAAACTGCGGTAATACAAAGATCGGGTCGAGGATGATATTGAGAATGCATCCGGAAATCGTACCGATGGAAGCTCTGAGAGCATCCCCTTCACTTTTGATCATATACCCCATGACAACATTCATGATGGATGGTAATGCACCGACATTGACTGCCCAGAACATATACCGGTAGGAAGCATCAAATGTTGTCGCATCTGCGCCCAACAGATGCAGAATCGGTGTTTTGAATACAAAACAGATGACAGTAAATGCAATGGCAGATACCACGCCAAGATAGAAACCTGTGGCACTGGCATTCTTTGCGTCTTCTTCTCTTTTTGCCCCAAGTAATCTGGACATCAAAGAGGAAGTACCGACACCAAACAGGTTGTTGATTGCGTTAAACAGCAGCAGCAGTACAGAAATCAGCGTTACCGCAGATGTCTGTACCGGATCGTTCAGCAGACCTACAAAGTAGGTATCTGCCAGGTTATAGAGAATCATGACCAGCGAACCAACGATATTCGGTATGACCAGCTGGATGATTGCCTTATTCAAAGGCATCGTTTCAAACAGTTCTTTTTTCTTATCCATGACAAGTATTGTATACCTGTTTTTACCGATCCGGTATAAATTTTCAGATCATGAAAACAGATTGATCCAGTAACGTTCGGTAATACCTCCATCATCACTGACAACCATGTTTTCAGGGATACCGCCATTGCGTACAATGGTTGATCTGCTTGCTTCATGATGCTCCAGATGATGGATGTATCCTTCAAAGTCTGTCTCATCATTGCGGAAGATCGCAGATGGGGAGTGATTGATACCTGGTGTTGTGTTATATTCTCTCCATTCCTGCATCATTTCCATCAGATGTCTTCTGTATGTTTCATCCAATCTGACAAGTCGAATCGGTGCATACAGGTTTTCCGTTTCTTTCAGTTGTGTTTTTTCACTCATGCGTGATGCCTGATGAAAGACAACGACATATGCATTGTTTTCCTTTTTCCAGATGGAAGTACGCATTATCTGATCCAGCCAGGATGCATCATGCATGAATTGTGTATGGAACATGGACTGTTCCAGTTTCAGGATCCGATAAGCATCTGTATCCATCACTTTATTCCTTCTCACCGATCATCATTGAAATGATCTCTCTGTTTGTTTCCTTCATACCGGATGAACCAAGTCTTCCGATATTGGCAATCGTATTTTCGATTCCTTTCACGATAATCCCATCACCACCGACAAACTGCTGCCCTTCCAGATACATCTGATATCCGAAAATACCGGCATCCACACTTGTGGCAATCTTGGCAGCACAGCTTGCCTTTGCCCCATCACAGATGATACCAGAACTGATCGCAAGGGCATTGACAACCGTATGGATCACACCTTCATAGTCCGCGCCAAGTACATAGGCAATTCCAGCTCCAGCTCCTGCACCTGCCGATACAGCACCGCAGAAAGCAGATAACGTACCGATCTTTGTCTTTTCATGAATCGCTGTCAGATTGGATAAGGCCAGTGCACGCAGCATTCTTTCTTCGTCGATACCATATTCCTGTGCATATACATAGACAGGGATACTGCAAGTAATGCCCTGATTGCCACTGCCGGAATTGATGATGACCGGTAATTCACATCCATTCATTCTTGCATCACTTGCTGCTGCCGCAAAAGCTTTTGCTTTTGTATGAACACTGTTACTGCCATGCTTCATCAGTACTTTTCCGATATTGGCACCATAGTCATGCCTCATACCTTCTTCTGCAATTGCGTAATTGCATCTGATCTGACTCATCAGAACATCTCTGATATCCTGAATATCACATGTATCGATGAAGTCATAGATGTCTTTCATGTTCAATACAGTATGATCCGTCCGTACAGACTGTTTTGATTCACTGTCTTTGTGCAGAATGACTTCTCCGTCCTTTTCAATCAGAATGACATTGGTATGGGTATCTTTGATCTGTACACAGGCATGATGTTCATTGGCATATAATGTGATTCTCAGATCAAATACGGAATCGGAATCCAGAAACTTTTCTTCAAAAACGGCTGTATTCAGAAACTGCTCAATCTGGCATTTCTTTTCTTCACATACATCGGATATGACTTCCAGTTTACGGGATGGATCACCGGCAATGATACCGCTGGCAGCAGCTGCAGACATGCCTTTAAGATGATGGGTATTTGGTACAATAACACTTTTGACATTCTTGATGATACTGCCACTGGCCTCAATCAGTACTTTCTGTGGTAACTGTTCCAGTACCCCTGCTGCAATACTTGCCCCATAGGCAATGGCAATCGGCTCGGTACAGCCCATGGCTGGTACAAGTTCTTCCTTCAGGATGGATACATACTGGCTGTAACGCATATCATTTCTGTTCATACTCGCTGTCCTCTTTTCCTCTTTCATTTTACATGATAGGATAGTTTCAGAATATTGAATGTTTATGAATCAACAGTTTATAAATATTGAACGGAGGAAATGATGGATCTGAATATCTTGCGCACCTTTGTAAGTGTGGTACAGAAACAAAATATGTCAGAAGCAGCGGACAGTCTTGGCTATGCCAAAGCAACCGTATCGGTACAGATGGCATCCCTGCAGAAGGAATTCGGATGTCAGATCTTCATGCGCAGTGGAAGATCCTTTACTCTCAGTAAGGAAGGAGAAAAGCTGTATCTACATGCATTGACGATACTCAACGAATATGAAGAAGCCAGAGCTGATCTTCTTCCTGACAGTGCATTACAGGAAACACTGAACATCGGAATCATTGAATCCCTGTATGATTCCTCCCTTGCTCATCAGATCTGTGCATTTGGGAAACAGTATCCGGGAATCCGCATACGTATGTTCAGTGATACGATTGATGCTTTGATTCATATGCTGGACACCCATCGGATAGATCTTGCAGTAATGGTGGATGTACCGATTTATGATGCCAGGTTTGAAACCGTTCTTCTAAGCAAAGAGCAGGTTCATTTTGTCTGTCATAACTCACATCCTGTTTCGGATATCACCTGTCTGAGGGATCTTTTGCATGTTCCATTACTGTTGACGGAAAAGAATGCTTCGTATCGTCAGTTACTGGATCATTGCTGTGGGGAAAAAGGAATTGTACTGGAACCTGTGATTGAATCAGCCAATACCGGTTTTCTGATGAGTATGCTGATGGAACGGGATGGAATATCCTTTCTGCCTGATTATGTGATTCAACGTCATCCATGCCAAAGTCAGTTTACGATGTTTTCCATACAGGAAGTGGATATTACACTGGATCGGCAGATCCTGATGAACCGCGCGTATCAAAGCAGATCGACACGTCTTTTTGTACAGATGCTGAAATAAAACAGGCTGGAGTTTCCATGCCTGTTATAACCAGTGTATTCGTTTTTCTTCATACTGGTCACGCGATTCAGGAGTCTGATCCGGGTGACCGGTAAAGATGATATTGAGCGGAATCTGCTTATTGGTAAGATTCAGTGCTTCCGCTACCTTTTTCATTGGGTTTTTCTGTGGATAGATGCCACACCATACCGTGCCAAGACCAATCGATACTGCGCCGATCAGGATATTTTCCGTTGCGGCAGAACAGTCCTGAATCCAGTATTCACTTAACTGCATTGGTAATGCCCTGCTCAGACTCCCGCATACAACAATGGCACATGGTGCATGAATATCGGTATAACGTCCTGCCTGACGCAGCTTTGCAAGTATCATTGGATCTGTTACAACATAGAAGTCCCATGGACGTCTGTTGACAGCACTCGGGCCTGACATGGCACAGTGCATCAGATAATCGAGATCTTCATGCGATACCGGTTCATCTGTATATTTTCTGATACTTCTTCTTTTCTGTAATGCTTCACTTACTTCCATATGTTAAATTCTCTTTTCTTGTATATACTGTTCTGGTATAACGGATGGTATCTCCTTCTGTTCCCAGAATTTCCTTTTTAAAATCATCCGGATCAAAGGATGGAAAGAAGGTATCTCCATCTTCAATCAAAACATCCACTTCCGTGATATACATCACATCCACAATCGGGATTGCTTCTTTGTATAACTGTGCACCACCTGCAATGCAGATATCCTTTCCTGCAGGGCTTTTTTCGATTGCCTGCTGCAGTGAAGATACGGTAAAACAGTCTTTCTGATTGATCTGCAGAGAAGAAGAAACAATGATATTGGTTCTGTCCTTTAATGGATGACCGATAGCTTCATAGGTTCTTCTTCCCATGATGACTGTATTGCCTGTGGTAAGTGAAAGAAACTGTGAAAGTTCACCTGGAATATGCCATGGCATGGTACCATCTTTTCCAATGACATTATTACGGCTTCGTGCCACAATCAGACAGATCATATGCTATTACCGGATTTCAGACTTTCCAGAATCTGATTACCCAAAGCAAGCATCTCATCATCAATCACTGCAAATGTAATGGAAAGGCCTGCTTCTTCAAAATCTTCCATGAATGCAAGGCATGCACGTAAGGCAATATCCCATGCCTGTTGTTTTGGATAGCCATAGATACCGGCAGAAATCAGCGGAAATCCGATGGAATGACATCCATTGATCATAGCAGTTTCCAAAGCATTCCGATAGGCTGAAGCCAGCAGATATTCCTCATCCTTGTTGCCGCCCTTCCATACAGGTCCAACCGCATGAATGATGTAGTCTGCATATAAATCAAATCCATCGGTGATCACAGCATTACCCGTTTTACAGTAACCGATTTTTTTACACGCATGTCCTAGCTTGTTTCTTCCTGCCCTGGCAAAGATGGCACCACATACGCCTCCACCTTCTTCCAGCTGTGTATTGGCAGCATTGACTACTGCATCCACCTTCAGTTCAGTCAGATCCGCTTTTCTGATATGCAGGTCTGTCATATGATGTTTTTACGTTGTGGTTTTACATCACCATCTTCATCCGGCTGCTGGCCATCGTGTGCCTGCCACATGCATTTTCCCATGGAAAGATCTGAGAAAACAGCAGTAAAGGAAGACTCTTCCGGACTGCAGGCGTAGATCCCGATCTGAATTGTATCTGCTCCTTTCCAAAGATGAGCAATCCGCATCATATGATATGTACTTCCATCAAAGGAATACTCAATGCGATAGTCATCGGCTCTTCTGGAAAGACGATACCAGATTTTTTTATGATCGGCTGGTATTTCGGTCACTGCCCAGTCAGAATAGCCAAGGTTAGTGACAACAGATCCCAGATTGGAAAACTGATCATTTTCATATTCACAGGATGCCTTCAGCCAGTTTTTACTGTCCTGATAGATGACAATACCACACTGATCAAAGCGGTGATGACTGGAATGAAATTCCGTCTTTACCGTAAATGAGAAATACTGCTCATCTGTTTCCATCAGGAATAATGGAGCATTGTCATTGCAGAAATGATAGTAGGTATTCTGCCATAAGTCTGTATGTGGCTGGGTAGTCACATATACTTTTCCATTTTCCACAGTTACGTTCTGTGGTTTACGGATCCATTTCATTGTTTCAATCATTTTTCTGATCCTTCCTTCTGTTGTTATAACACGGGTGCTTTTCATAAAAGCTCTTTTTATCCTGATACATATCTTCATCAGCTGCTGTAAAGGTATCGCTGTAGCTGTAATGAATACTGGAATCATATATCGCATAACCGATGGAAATCAGAGGATGGTTGCAGTCCATGGTATAAGACTCTGCAGCCTGTTCATTGTTTTTTCTGAAGGTATGTACCATCTTCGCAGCAACTGCACAGCTACGTCGATCCAGTATGATCACAAATTCATCGCCACCAATTCGATACAGCGTTTCTTTCGGGAATGATTCTTTCAGCAGTTTTGTACTGCTGATCAGAAGCTGATCTCCGAAAGTATGACCAAATCTGTCATTGATTCCTTTCAGGCCGTTGACATCCAGTACGATAATCGCAAAATGCATTTCTTTACCGGACTGGATTCCATTTTCAAGACTGCTTCGTTTCTCCAGATATGCATCTCTGTTTTTACATCCTGTCAATGGATCCGTTCTTGTACTGTTCATCATATGATTGATCATACCGGATAATACCAGAATGATACATGTACACACCGCCATGGTAAACAGAACAATGGTAAAGATCATCTGATTACCTGCCTGATCAAGTTCCTTTTCCGATACGACAAGGATCAGATAATCCCCGTTATGCATCCGAATGGAAGTTGTAATATATAACTGCTGTTTTTCACTAAAGGAAGAAGTAACACATGTATCTTCTCCTTCCCGTATCTCAGCAATCGTATCAGAACCGATCGGAGGTATTTGGCTGGCAGCAGTATGGAAGGAACCGTTACGGTCCATTAATAAGGCATAGCCACTGTCATACAGATGAATGGAAGCAGTATTTTTCAATATGGAATCATAATCAAGATCCATACCGAACACACCGATCAGCTGTCCATCCACATACAATGGCTGTACATAGGAAATCATATAGTAGCCGTTATTGACATTGACATGTGGCTGTAACCATACTGCCTCACCCTTTTCCACAGGAATATAATACCAACCAACCTGCTGTACATCACTGCAATCATATAATGATAAATCCGTTGGTATCATTACATTGACAGTTCCATCTGTTTTCGTACGGGAAAGAAAGAAGCCTGCCGTTGAAGAAGTCAGTTGTGGGTTAAACCTGAAATACGCAGCAACAACTGGTTCACTGTTTTCCATCACAGAATATGCCAGTTTCTGTGTATCAATGACATACTGATTCAGAGCGTCTTCATCTTTCAGATCCATTGGATCCCTCAGCATCTGCAAATAATAATCTGATAACGTATGTACCAGTACTTCTGTTTCCAATAATCTTGTATTAATGGTTTCAGCATTCTGCCTGCAGGCATACTCCAGTACCTGTCTGTTATCATTCTGTACCACATTACGGAAACTCATCAAAGAGATGGACCCGATCGACAGACCTGCTGTAACGATACCGACAATGATGATACTGATCAGATTATTCCTTGTCTGGGTCATAGCATGCCTCCTGATTCTCGATACGCCATCTTACAAGCTCCGCTGTATCGTGGATTGCCTGTTCGATATGAAGTGTATGGATATATTCATACTGCTGCCTGCAGTGCATGAAATACATCAGAAGAAGACATACCGTTAATGCAATATTGATGAGTGATAATCCATAGAATACATACTGCAGAAGCATGCATAACACAAAGGTGATCATACAGGAAAGAAACACATGCTTCTGTGTTTTTGTCAGCTGTTTTCTGCATGTAAACAGACGCCATATACATATTCCAAATACAATACCACTTACGGCAAAACTGATCCATATCCCAGGACCTCTGCGATATCGGTTCAATGTATCAAATGTAAAATACAGACCTGTAAAAGGAGTTACCAGAAGTCCAAGCATCGCAATACAGTTGAGTAAAAAAGCATATTCTTTCCAGTGTGATTTATGCATATCTTTCCTGTTTGTCAGGCAGTCGGTATATCCGATGAAACAGAACAGAAGCACATATTCCATCAGATACATGGAGTAGTTGCTGATTCGGGTCATAAAAGTCCCAATCATTGTAGTATCACCACGATACAGATATGCTAATGCATCACAGATCAGCATAATATTATTGACCAACACCATACGCCAGAGTTTTCTGCCTGTAACATCCCGATTACGGAATGTGGATGCACCAAGAATCAGACATACAACGATACCGATCAGGCAACCCCATATTTCAAAACTGATCTGAAAGATATTGAGTGTAGACATACTGTTATTCCCTTCTGACTTACGACAGATACTCATCGAATTCAAATACTATTATATCCAATTCATTCCCAATCGCTATCATGAATCATTAAAAAAGAGAACATAAATATGATCCAGTAGAATAAATGGCTATGAAATTGATATAAAGAAGACATGAAATACGTAATGATCTGGCTGATTGTATTCAGATCTTTTACTTCCCTGTCTTTTCTTCTCATTTGTTACTTACCCCTTTTTCATGATTATCTTGCATCACATAATGAAAAACAAGCATGTTCTGTTTATGACTCATCATCACAGCAGATGGTGACACAATGCATGACCATCTGAAAGATCATTTCAGTAAAACAATTCATTGTAGTATCAGACAAAAGAACAGGTATGCTCAATTACCTGTTCTTTGCTTTCGTATCAGACAATAACTATGACACGTTATATGGTAATGTAGTGACAGTTTGCTGCAGCAAAACTATGACATTACATACGTCAGTTACAATCTGACAGATCCAAGATGATTTCATTTAACCATAAGGTATGTAGAATTCACTGCGGTATTTTTTAATTACCACCACAGCTACATGTTATTATATGAACTGTATTTTCTGAGTGCCTGAATTACTGCAATCAGACCAGCGCTCATCAGCATGATTCCACCCCACAGCAGGAGATCTGTCTGATCGGATGTATTTACAGAACTCTTTGCCTGAACAATGAATGTTGTTTCAGCAATGCCTCCATCAGATACGATACCGATTGTATGTGTACCAGCAGAGAGTGAAGACACATAGTCCGCTTTCAGTGTGATGATCGTACTGCCTTCCTTTGCAGTGTAGTTCTTTGAATCAAGTGTTTTTCCATCGATTCTAACTTCAATGAAATCTGCAAACTCTGCATTGGAACGGAATGACAGTTCCTTCTTTTCTCCTGCTTTCACTGTCTGATTTTCACCTTCGATGATAGAAGGTTTCAGTTTAGCAACAACAGTTTCTTCTAAGCTGACTGGTTTTGTTCCTTCTGCATCCAGGAAGTATTCATGGCTGACTGTGCATTCCCAGTATTCAATGTTTCCCTTTTCAGCAACACTGGCAGCCTTAGCATCCACCTTGAGCAGCGTGTGCCCTTTAGCCTTGATCACTGTATCGGCGAGGCTGATTTCATTTGTGCATTCTTCATCGCTGAAGATCTTATTGCATTTGCTGCATGTCCAGTATGCGATGTTTCCGTTTTCTGTACATGTCGCTTCTTTGGCGTCTGTTTTAACCAGAGTATGCTTTGCAAGCTCACCATACTCTTCACCGCATGTTGTACAGACTGCCTTGTGCGTGCATGTCGCTGTTCCGCCTGCATGTTCATTCTGGATCGTAATATGCTTTCTTACAACAAATCCGTAGCCATCTGCCGTAATAATACCTGCAGTCACATCAAATTTGTTTTCTGCGTCCAGATAATTCGATGCGGACAGTGTTCCCTTCCAGACTCCGTTTTCATTCACAAGCATAATGGAGCTTCCAAGGTGTTCAAACTCAAAGCTACCCATTACCTGCGAAACGCCTTCCGGTACTTCAATTGCGAAAGTAAGATCCTGTGTTCTGCAAACCTTATCAGCGGACACGATTGTGACTTCCGGAATTGCCTGCTTGGCTGTTTCTTCTCCGCAGGCTGTGCACTTCTTCCAGTATTGTCCGTTTTCACTCTGCCACTGATATGCATGTCCATCGTTAACAGTTACAGTAACAGAAGTCTCATTACCTGCCTTATCTTTGGCAACAACAGTCTGAGTTCCTTCTGCCGGGTTCAGCACGAACTGGTTATTCTCATCAAGCGTAACATTTGCGCCGTTAACCTTCACACTCTCGAGGTAATCTTCCTTGATAGTTACAGTTGGTGCCTCGCAATATGTTTTGCCGTTTTCTATGCCGGAAATAACAGGAGCCGTTGCATCAAGCACAATTCCGTCAGAATTGACATATGCCACATTACCGTTGGCGTCTGTCATTTTTGCATAAATAACATACTTGTGCTCGGGATTGATACTGAAGGCTGCATTGTATTCAGTGAAATTCTCACTTGGAAGTTCTGTTTCATTCAGTTCTTTGTCACTTAACAGATATTCAACCTTGACGGTTTCTCCGCTGTTATCACTTGCTGTAATTGTTACAGTCTGTGTATCCTTGAAGAACAGTCCGAAGGTAATATTGTTAAGGAACGTATTCCAACTGTTTTCACCGATACTGATTTCGCCTGTAGGAGCTGCGGTATCTTTCCACTGCGCAGAAAGAATGACGTATGGAATCTCTTCATCCAATACCAGTTCGGAATATGTAGTTGTTGCGCTTACGGTTTTATCTGAACATTTCCAACCGACAAATTCCCAGCCGTCTTTTATCGGATTGGCAATACCATCAAGAACTTTGGTGTCCCAGTTAACATCTGTTTTTTTACTGATGCCGTTTCCGCCATTTGTATCAAATATCACTGTGTATGTTCTTGGAGTCCACTTTGCCCAATAGGTCTTTTCTTCCATCTCAGTTGCCAAGATTTCGGTGATTGGATTGCCTGAACATGCCCCATTATCATACCATCCATCAAAGAAATAGCCAGGTTTATGAATGTTTGTCGGCAGCACAGCCCCCTGACCATAGGTATATTCTTCAACATTCCCTCTGTTGATGGTGCCACCATTGGTGTTCAGAGTAACAGTGTATACCGCTGGTACCCACTTAGCCCAGTATACTGTGCTGAACGGGCCTTTATCTACTATTTCCGTGACAGGTGAACCTGAAAGCTCTTCATTATCATACCAACCTGCAAAGGTATATCCTGGCTTTGTTACCTGATCGGCAGTTGGGAGAATGTAAGGATCTTCTCTATTGGCTTTTTCGGGATACAAGTAGCCTTGTAATGGGGATGCAGGGTCCGCTTTCAGATCTTCTTCACTCCGCTTTAATGACCCTTCTTCCAGTTCTCCTCCATTCAAGCCAAAAGACAAAGGAAGGAAACGCTTCAGTTCTACGTTAATATTGGTTCCTGCATACGGCATTGTGATTGAATGCTGTGAACTACGGCTTATGACTTCTTTAGTTGTTTCGTCCGTCTTGACTGTGAACACACGGTATTGTCGTTCTCCAAGAGCAGCGAACCCCCTAAATAAAAGTTGTTCGCCTGCCTTGCCATAGATCTTTCCGTTGTAGTTGACCCCAGGCAAAGATGTAGAGAAATCCCATCCTACATCTTCGATTCCAGTAATTTTGAGTGGATAGTACAGGTTATCTGCTGTTCCTTCAAAGGTTCCATCGACATAGATGGCGCCATTATTGGTTAAAGTAACCCCCTCAGGAACCACAAGCTTCTGATCTTCTCTGATTACAAGAATATATCCTTCTGGAATTGTTACGTTATCTTTCAGTGTAACTGTCGAGCCATAGACCTTTCCTTGCGTTCCGATAAAAACAATTCCGTTCCACGAATCTCTGCTGTGATAATCAGGAATGCCATTTGTGAAAATCACCGCATGGCCATCTGTACCTGTTGAGAAGGTTCCGTTACTGGAAGCATTGATTCCATAGCCGGATGAACCATTAGCATTAACAACACCACCATTAATTGTGATTGTTCCTTTTGAAGTATCTGCAAGACTCCGACCAATGCCTACTGAATAACTATTTCCTCTTCCTGTTGCAGTTACATTTCCACCATTGATTGTAATAATGTTGGTTTCCTTAATACTTAAATCGATTCCTAACTCAACATTTTCCACAATAACGTTTCCGCCATTGATTGTGATCGACCCTGTATTTTCAAGGGCAGGACGATTAATTGTCTCCGTTACAGATAATTTCCCTGTTCCCTGTTCCTGACCGTAAATGGTTAAGTCGCCATCAACCAGAATATTGCTGTCGGAACCAGAAACCGTAAGTGTATGTCCATCGCCCAGAATCAGATGAACCTCTCCTCTCATTACGAGACAAAAATCATCAGCATCGATCGTAATATCTTCATTAACAATATACCAACCCGCCGTGAGTTCACTGTGCATAGGGTCTGTGTAATCAATAGTTAAAGGTTTGGCTTTAACCTGAACCATGTTTCCTGTTGCATAGTCACGATAATACGTTGATATCGTGTCTGCTGCAAACGCCTTTGTTGGCATGATTATCAGCACCATACAAAGGGAAAAGATAATACTCAATATCTTTTTTCTCATTTCTTTACCTCCTGAGATTTTCGATATTCTTTTGTGTCCGCTTCCTTAAGCCGAAGCTTCTAGGTTGTATTTTTCACCAAAGAGCTGAAGCGTTTCTTTCAGCACGAATAACTGTTCCTTAGGGTACCATTCGCTTTCAAACAAGGCATAATGGACACATGATCTGATCAGAATGAAGATCAGTGGTATCAGTTTTTCGTATAGAATCCCAGGCTTTTGTTAAAGGCTCTTTGCGTATTCAGTGTATCGTTGATCTACACCTTCGAAGAATTTCCTGCCATATTCCCTGTACTCAGGATGCGTATACACCTGATACATAAGCCTGTACTTCTTTCCATGTTTTTCTATTGTCCAGTACGGAACCTCGTCGATAAACTTCCACAGTTCCGGCAGAGTTTTCGGTGCTCTTTCTATGAAATCGCCTTCGACCTTCGTCATAACATGTTCGACAAAGTGAACAATCAGATCATCAAGGTTATCGAAATACTGGTAAAAACGTTGCAGTTGCAGGTTTTGGCACACATCATAAAAGTCCGTTATTCTGCATAACAGTCAAACAGTTTTTCATCATCTGATTGTGCTTCCTTGTTAACCATGCGCATGGACATCCTATCTATTTAAATTATCGATCATTTATATTATAACACAAATAAGACAGATGTCCCCGTGTTCACATAATCTTCATAAATCTTTATATATCTTCAGAAATTGTTCCGTCTTCTTTTTTCTGCAGCGTCATGCAGGAAACATATTTGTGGACAGTTTACTGTCTGATAAATTATGTTATAAAAGAAGCTGCTCTTTTCATTAGACAAACTAATGACATTGTTGTTAATAAGGCTTTTTGCTTCGCTGTGTCTGCTTTATTTTCAGACTTGCAATGCACTCAAGCTCGCACAGAATACATAGAAGTCACAAAGGATAGATAACTCAACTTTTTAACGATTCCTTAACTGCTCCTCATAGATTGGTGTTAAAACCTGGGCAATTGC
>JAEDEK010000183.1 GCA_016293365.1 Bulleidia sp.
GGTGGTGTGAGAGGTCGGAATTTCTCATTTAAGAGAAATTCCTCCTACTCGATTTATGATATGGTATGATTTTTCCATGAACGAAAAAAAGAAAACTGAATTACTGCATGTCTTACGGACATGTATGCAATGGGGTGTGAACTTTCTTGCGGTGTACAGTCTGATGGTAGTTGTTGCTGCTATGCAGGTGGGCGTAGGCAATGGCTTTGTTGTCCTGATGGCAGGGATGGTATGGCTTGGATGTATGGCGGCAGATGTGCTGCTTGGAACAAAAGAATCTGAAAAATATACCCGTTTCTGCTGGATTGTGGAAAGTATCTGTCTGAGTGCTGTGATGGTAATTTTGAATCCGGTCTGTGGTTTAGTAACAGCAGTATTCTGTGTTATTGAAATATTACTGAAAAGAAAATGGAACAGCAGAATAATGATGTGGTGCGGCAGTATCATATCAGCCGTATGCCTGTCTCACCTTATTATGAAGCAGCTGCAGAATTCTTCAGCTGTGGCTTTGGGACTGAGTCTTCTTGTTCTGCAGGCAGTGCACCAGAAGAAATGGCTGGAGTGTAATCCGCTAGAATATATGACATTACAGCTCCATTCAGAACAGGAAAAAGAAAAAGCCTCTGTCATGTTATTGATGTCTGATCTGGTTGCATGCTCCTGTATGATCGTATTATGTGTGCTGTATGGCAGATTCGGATTGTATGCTGTTCAGCAGAAGGCACTGTTTATTTCTATGGAAGCAGATCTTATGACTGCTGGAATCATGGCTGTGATCTGTATCTGTCATTTTCTGAAGGATCGATACAGCTTTGGAGATGTGAGTGAACAGGAAAAAACAGCAGTTCCATGGATGCAGAGCAGTCTTGCCTGTGTTGGGTTATATTCACTCTGGCTGATGAATTTTTCTCACATGATTGCTGGTTTTTCCATCCTTTGTCTGCTGATTCTCTGTGCTGTTATTTATCTTGTCAGAAGGTTTACTGGAGGATCTTCGTCTTTTACAAAAGCTATGCTGGCAGTATGGGCAATGATCTATATGGTCAGTGTTTTCCTGCTTGTTGATCTTGGATATGATGGATTGCATATCAATGTCATTCATCTTGGAGAAGCAGCTGCTGGATGTGCAATGATCTATCTGCATTTTATTCGTGGAAGAGGAATGTTATGAAACAGGCACTGTACGTTTGGGTTGGATTAATGAGTCTGATTACCTTTATTACCTTCGGCGTGGATAAACGCAGAGCAGTCCGACATCAATATCGCATCAGTGAAAAGGCACTGCTTGTCATTTCTGTGATTGGCGGGGGTGTTGGAGGCTGGCTAGGGATGAAAATGTTTCACCACAAGACACAGAAACCGAAGTTTCTGCTCGTTTCATTTTCTGCAATGATTTGGATTTTTGTGATTGTGGCATGTATACTGAATGTAATTTGAAAGAAGAGGAAAAAATATGGCAATCAAGGCAATTCTGCTTGATATTGATGGAACACTGACAAATTCTAAAAAAGAAATCACCCCATTGACGAAAGAAGTGCTGTTAAAGGCACAGGCAAAGGGGATCCGTCTTGTAATCGCAAGCGGCAGACCTGCAAAGGGATTGTTCCAGTATGGAGATCAGCTGGAAATGCGCTACAACCATGGTGTATTTGTATGTTATAACGGTGCCCGTGTTGTGGATTGTGAAACAGGTGATGTACTTGTAGATATCACAATTGATAAGGAAACAACAAAGGAAGTTCTCCGTCATATGAAGAACTTCAATGTCAAGCCTGTCATCACACATGGCTCTCATATGGTGGTTGAAGATGTATATAACTGCATGGTCAATGATCATGGAAGAGAATTCAATGTCATTGAATACGAGTCACGTATGAACGGATACCGTCTGATGGAAACGGAAGATCTGGAAAATTTCATTGATTTCCCGGTCAATAAGATTCTGACCGCCGGTGATTCTGACTATCTGGAACAGCACTATAAGGAAATGGCAGCTCCATTTGAAGGCAGACTCTCCATGATGTTCACAGCAAACTTCTACTTTGAATATACTGCAATGAATGTCAACAAGGGTACATCTTTAAGCAAGGCAATGGAAAGGCTTGGTATAAAACCGGAAGAATGTATCGCTTTCGGTGATGCACAGAATGATATTTCCATGCTTGAATATGCAGGTATTGGTGTAGCTATGGCGAATGCACAGCAGGCAGTACTTGATATGGCAGATGAAATCACAGACGATAACGAACATGATGGTATCGCCAAGAGTCTGTTAAAACACATCGATTTCTGATCACATTGGCAGTGCACAGGCATTGCCATTTTTCAAAGGGAGAAAAAGTAATGAACCGTCAGGAAATACTGGAATTGCTGAAGGAGAGAAAGATCTCATATGAAATTACGGAACATGAGGCAATCTTCAATATGGAAGAAGCAGGTCATGTAGATATGCCTTACCCTGATGCTGAAGCAAAGAATCTGTTTCTAAGAGATGATAAAAAGAGAAATTGGTACCTTGTAACAGTCAGAGGTGACAGGAAACTGGATCTGAAATGGTTTCAGAGTGAGTTTGGTACAAGGCGTCTTTCCTTTGCTTCAGATGCGGATCTGATGAAATACCTTCATCTGATTCCAGGAGCTGTAACTCCATTTGGACTGTTGAATGATGAAACATGTTCTGTTCAGTTTTTTCTGGATAGGACGTTTGAAAATCAGATGATCTTGTTTCAATCATCAAAGAACATGGGAATCCTGTACATATATTCTGAGTAAATTTATTTATCATTGCGTCAGAATAGAATTTCACGGTCACAATTATGGCAGAAGCGAATAAAATAGTAATTGTTCAGGAGGCATGAATCATGACATTTTTACAACTTGCAGAAAAGAGATATTCCGTAAAGAGCTTTA
>JAEDEK010000184.1 GCA_016293365.1 Bulleidia sp.
AAGAATTCCATGGATACAGAGCTTCTTCACATGTTGTGATGGCATTGACACCATGTTCTGCACACGCTGTCAGAATATCTTCCAGTTCTGCAACTGTACTTCTTGTCGCAATGATGCAGACATCCGGATGATGCTGAGCAAAGAATTCTCCTGCCGTCTTTGCATCCGCAATTTTAACACCTGTTTCAGGCCAGTTGTTACCGATGATTTCACAGGCATCCTTGCCCAAAATTGCAGGGTTCATATCAAATGCACCCACAAGTTCAGCACCTTTTTCAATGCCATAACGCATCAGGTACTTACCCATTTTTCCGCAGCCGTACTGCACGAATGTGACTTTTCTTTCCATAATGATTAATCTCCTTTGAAATGATGTATTTGTATATCTTCATTCTATAGGATCTGCAGAAAACCATAAAGATCATTTTTTCACAAATAACCGGATTTTGCTTCAATACCACACTCCCCTGTATCCTGTTTCAGAAAAAAGAAAGAAACCTCATTTTCAGCAGAGGTTTCCGTTCTGTTAATTCAGGTCAATGGAATGTGTGCCATCCGGATGGTCAAACCCGGCAAGTTCAGGATGCTCTCTTTTTTCCTTCGTATAGTTTTCATAAGATGGCTGAGGATGTTCCTTTTCGTTCCATATTTCTTCCGCAACCGGTGCCCACTTTTCTGCATACGCTTCTGTTTTGGCAATCAGTTCTTCAACTTCCTCAGGTGATTCTGTATTTGTCTGATGTGCTTTTGCGGCATGTACCATCTCTTTGATCAGCTGTGGATTTTCCAGCATCGGACAAGGTCTCAGATGATTCCGGTTGAAAGGCTGCCCTTCATGGAATGCTTTAAACAAAGGGCTTTGCAGTATATCAAGAATGGAACTGTCTTTGATATTACAATTCGAGAAATGAATGAAGACACATGGTTCGGCATCTCCATTGGAGTTGATATGGAAATAGTTTCTGCCTCCGGCAATACATCCACCAACATATTCTCCATCGTTCTGGAAATCCATCGGGAAAAATTCAATCTCGCCCGTTTCACTTCGCACTTCACGGATTCGCTGGATCATATATTTTCTCTGCTTTGGAGTTGGCATCAGTTCCGGTACGGCATTGGTGCCGATCGGCATCAGATGGAAATAAAAACCGAAATGTGCGCCTTTGGATACAAGCATGTTGAAGAATGCATCTGATGTAACAGCTTCAATATTATCTCTTGTATAACAGATGGATGTACCGAAGATAATGCCATGCTTTTTCAGAAGATCCATTGCCTTCATAGCAGCCTGATAATGACCTTCCCCTCTTCGTGCATCATTTGTTTTCTCACTGCCTTCAATGCTTAACATGAATGTCAGATTACCAAGTTTTCTGACTCTTTCACATACCGCTTCATCGATCAGAGTGGAATTTGTATAAGCCGCAAAGAAACAGTCATGATGCTTTTCACAAAGCCTGAATATATCATCCTTACGTACCATTGGTTCACCACCTGTCAGCATATACAGATGAACACCAAGTTCCTTACCTTCCGTAACAATTTTGTCCATCTGCTCGTAAGTTAACGATGACTTATGCCCATATGTACCTGACCAGCAGCCTTTACAATGCATGTTACATGCCATCGTAGGGTCAAACAGGATAAGCCATGGAATATTACAGTCATATTTCTTTCTGTTTTCTCTGATTTTCTTTGTACCGCAGAAAAATGCTTCATATCCAAGGCTCAGAAGAACTGACTTCACATATTGCGGGTCCGCATCATCTAGAACATGATTGATCATTCTGATCCATCTGTTACCAGGATTGGATACATATGTTCTGATACGCTCAAATGTTTCATGCGATGCATCCGTGTAAAACTTCTCTGCCAGATCCACAATCTTCACGTAGATTTCCGATCTGCTCTTGTAGTCACCTGCCTGATTAAGTTTCTTGATAAGCTCATCCGCCATTTTTTCCACAGCAGCTCTTTCCACTGCATGTTTTGTGTTTTCCAATACTGACATCATCGATACCTCCATGTATTGCATCAACATCCTAGCAGATGAGATTCACTCTGATAATACATGGAGACTGAACCATTGACATAACCTTTAAAATGTCTATCGGTCATTTTTATTTACATCGAATGGAACGTTTTTTACATATATTTCAATAAACAAATGAATGCCGCTGTTCATGTTTATGTCTTTTCGTCATTTTAATGTCGAAAGAAAAACAGGATTATCATCAATCCTGTTTCAGATATTCTTTTACAACAGCCACATGCATTTTCACAGCCGTTTCAAGTGCTTTTTCTGTTGGAATGAAATATGGGGAATGCAACGGGTATTCGCAACCTGCTCCGATATGGTAGAAGCTTCCGGAGGCATGATCCACATAACAGCCAAAATCTTCCGTTGTCATCAAAGGCTCATCAATCACAACAACATTTTCCTTGCCAAAGGCAGATTCCGCAGCTTTGTGTGCGATGCGTGTTTCGGCATCTGTATTGACAATTCCGCCATAGCTTTCTTTGATATCAATCTCATAAGATGCACCATTCCACTTACATGCATCTTTGACGCACTGCTGAAACCTCTGTTTCAGATGTGCTCTGTTTTCTTTCCCAAGCGATCGGATAATTCCACTGAAATGTGCCTCGTCCGCAATTGTATTACGAACCGTACCGGCATGCATTACACCAACAGATACCGCACATCTCTCACTTTCTGTACGATGAATATCATCGATGGCAGAAACAGCACGGGCGGCAGCCACAAGAGCATCGATTCCTTTTTCCGGCTGTGCACCATGCGATGCCTTGCCTGTGATCGTCACATCAAACATATCACTTGCAGCATAGAACTTACCATAGCGGATACCGACTTTTCCTTCCGGTAAATCAGGTGCTACATGGC